>NZ_LBMZ01000122.1:0-162467 GCF_001005525.1 Acinetobacter sp. AG1
GACAGCTTAATTGAAAAATATTTTAAATTTATACTTTATTTAAATGAAAAAGTGCCTTGAATTATGACAGTTAGATTTAAAATTCAGGTAAAATCAGCGTTGTTTAAAAATCAATCAGGATGGCTTTTTGAGAATAGCAGGATATGTTCATGGAGCGTAGTCAAAAACATACGAAATTACGTTCAGGACATACAAGCCTTCGTCTATTTTTCTGTATGGTCATCATTATTTTCTCTATTTTATATATTTCCATTCCTCTCATTGTTCATAGTTATCAAGAATACGTCAAAACAAAACAAGCTCTCATCGAAATTACGAGTCTACGGGCTTTGGTGCAAACGGCAAATCAAATTTCTAAAGAAAGAGCACCATCTAATCAGGCAATGTCGAGTCAACCGAATGAGTTATTTATAAATAAAGAAAAGTTGCAACGTCATCGACAGGCTGTAGATAATCAGATTAATCAAACCATTTCAGTATTAAAGCAGAATGGTTTTCAATCTATTGCAGGACATTTGCAGACTGATCTCAAAGTGAAATTAGCTCAGGTACGTCGTGTTGTTGATGTTTATATTGAAACACCGTATTCACAAAGAAGTTCTCAACAACTGGATCATGCAATTTTAGCGCTTTTCTCTGTGTGGGATGAAAATAGGCTTTTTTTAAAATTATTAATGACGCAATTAGAAAGTAAAGATAGCGACATGTCGAATTATTTTACTTCAATTCTCATCCTAACAGATATGCGTGATCAGGCTGGGCGTATTGCATCTAACATTATGGCTCCAATCACTTTTGCTGAACCGATTTCTGATGCAAATCGAGCACGTTCTTTACAGACTCAGCATCAGGCAGAATATCTTTGGTCGTTGGTTGATACGATTCAACCTGAACAGACCAAAACACTAAAATATAAACTTTTGCATGAACGTGTAAAAACGGAGTTTTTAGAGCAGGGGTTGCCTTTAATTTCTAAATTACTTGATCAAAGTGAAAATGCTGAACCGTATTCTTTAACAGGGACGCAACTGACCGAGCGGATGGTTGATAAATTTACCACTGTGATGGATTTACAGAACTATATTTTAGATTATAGCTATGAAATCGTTAAGCAGCAGAATAAAGAAGCTCAGCAGCAGTTTATTTTTAACTTTGGTATTTCGATTGTTTCATTGCTTACAGCAATTTTCACAATGAGCTATGCCAAGAGACGTGTATTTCAGCCTTTAATTAGAGCAAGAAATATGATTCTGAGCTTATCAAATAGTCCAACTGAACCTTTTACTGGTAAGCAGTCTCGGCAGGAATTCTTTTCTTTATTTGAAGCGATAGAAAGATTAAAAAGTATTTTGAAACAACGTGACATGATGGAGTCGCAGCTTAAGAAAGTTGCGAACTCAGATATATTAACGGGTGTCGCAAATCGTTTGGCTTTGGAAGAATATATCAATGTTTTAGAGTCAAAGCCTGAAGGCCTATCAGAAACCTGTGTCATTGTGATTGATATTGATAATTTTAAATTTGTGAATGATCAATATGGGCATATTGCGGGTGATCAGGTGATTACCATGATTGCAGACCAACTCAAGCATAATGTGCGAGCTTCCGATTTAATCGTTCGTTATGGTGGTGATGAGTTTTTAGTCGTGATCGAAAGTATTGAAATGAACGCAGCAAAAGCGATTGCTGAAAGTATTCGTTCAGGCATATTAAAACAGAATATTATGACCTCAAATGTTGGTGAGTTGATTCAGGTTTCAGTGAGTATAGGAATTGCGATTGGAGCTGAAACTTGGTTAGAGTTATTAGAAAAAGCTGATCAATCTTTGTTAAAAGCGAAAGCAAAAGGGAAGAATGTTGTAGAGGGGTAACACGCTTACCCCAATCTATTTTGTCTTCTCAATTAAATAGTTTATAAAGTTTGTGCAAGAAACCAGCATGAATTTGGCATCGATATAAGATAAATTCGATTCTTCTAGCATTGCGTGACGTATACCATCACCATCCGAGGCATAACCATAAAGTTGGCTTAAACTGCTTTTAAGGGCGGTATGTAAACTATATTTTTCTTCAATGATTTTGAGTGCCTTACCTAAAGTTGCTTTATCATCCTGAGTAATGATCTTACAGATTGATTCTACGGCGCTAATGGATTCTTTAATCGAGTTTCTGTAATCAGGATTTTGTCGATCTGACATTAGCTTTAATGCTTGATTTAAATGTAGTTGAACACCCGAATATTGGTTGGTATGTTGCAATACTTCTTCGATGGATTCGATTTCTTGTTCTGCAGTAATTGGTACTATTTCATCATTTATGATGCGGTAAGCACTGTTCTCTCTCTCCAAGGCATTATTTATAAAGATTATAAAAGTTGATTTAAATTTTCCTTTTAAGAGCTGATTCGGTAAATTTTTAATAGTAAACTCAATAAAATCATAAATCTCAAACCATTCAAATTTCTTGAAAAAATAGTTGCGAATTATCCTTTGAGTGTCTGAAACGGTATGGGGAATCTCATCAACGGGTTTTTTTAATAATGTGACCCAATATGAACGGAATAATGGGTAAAGACTATAGTTGTTTATAGATGGATGTATACTGCTGTTAAACTCTCCAGATTCCAAAATAATAAGATGATATGCATTCCACAAAGAATTTTTTAAATCATCATCTATGTTTTCTTTTTGAATTATCTCTCGGACAGGTTTATATCCATATCTTTCTGAAAACCGCATTATTTACCTCAAAATTCTAAAAATTTTCTTTATTCAATCTTAAAATCTCCCTTAGCCCCTCTTTTAAAAAAGAGGGGAGAAAGTCTTTGTTTTGATAGTGAGTCTATGGTTAGTGAATGAGTTATTTCAACATTGGTTTCAAGAAACGACCTGTATGTGAAATCTCAACTTCAGCAACTTGCTCAGGGGTTCCTTCGGCAATGATTTGACCACCGCCAGAACCACCTTCGGGACCAAGGTCAATTACCCAATCGGCGGTTTTGATCACATCCAAATTATGCTCAATCACCACAATGGTATTACCCTTATTTCGTAGCTCATACAAAATGTCGAGTAACTTGGCAATATCATGGAAATGTAAGCCTGTAGTTGGCTCATCCAAGATATATAAGGTTTTACCAGTATCTCGTTTTGCTAACTCACGCGCTAATTTCACCCGTTGTGCTTCACCGCCTGATAGAGTTGTTGCTGCTTGACCCAAACGAATATAGCCTAGACCTACTTGCATTAAGGTATCTAAACGGCGGTGAATCACAGGAATGGCACTAAAGAATTCAGCAGCATCTTCTACGGTCATTTCTAACACGTCTGAAATGTTCTTGCCTTTATAACCAACCTCTAAAGTTTCACGGTTATAACGCTTGCCATGACAAGCATCACATGGCACATACATATCAGGTAAGAAGTGCATTGCCACCTTGATCATGCCATCGCCTTCACAAGCTTCACAGCGTCCGCCTTTCACGTTAAACGAGAAACGACCTGCACTATAACCACGTGCTTTGGCTTCAGGCGTTTGCGCAAACAATTCACGAATTGGGGTAAATAAGCCTGTATATGTGGCAGGATTCGAACGTGGGGTACGACCAATCGGACTTTGGTCAATATCAACCACTTTATCTAAGTGCTGTAAACCATCAATCGAATCAAACTTTTCTGCGGTCAGCGTTGTTGCACCATTGAGTTGAGTCGCAGCCAAAGGCAATAAAGTACGGTTAATCAGTGTTGATTTTCCTGAACCTGAAACCCCAGTCACACAGGTCATAATGCCGAGAGGAATGGTAAGATCGACATTTTGTAAGTTGTGTCCGCTTGCGCCAGACAATTTAATGACTTCATCTGGACGAGGTGATTGAGTACGCTGTTTCGGTACTTCAATCTTCAATTTGCCTGAGAGGTATTGACCTGTAAGGGAATCAGCATGGCTTGCCAACTCATCATACGTTCCTTCTGCAATGATTGCACCGCCGTGAATCCCTGCACCAGGACCAATATCAATAATATGATCCGCGGCACGAATTGCATCTTCATCATGCTCAACCACAAGCACAGTATTGCCGAGATCGCGTAAGCGAATTAAGGTTTGTAATAGGCGATCATTATCACGTTGATGCAGACCGATTGAGGGTTCATCCAGTACATACATCACACCCATTAAACCTGCGCCAATTTGTGATGCAAGGCGGATACGTTGTGCTTCACCACCTGATAATGTTTCGGCTGAACGTGCAAGACTGAGATAATTTAAGCCGACACTGACGAGGAAATGTAAACGCTCACGAATCTCTTTAAAGATTTTATCCGCGATTTCACCTTTGGCACCTTCAAGATTGAGGTCTTGATAATAGTTTTCTGCATCACCAATCGACATCTTGGTGATTTCTGCGATGGTCTTATCTTTAACACGAACATGGCGAGAAATTTCGTTTAGACGTGAACCATCACAGGCATCACATGCTGCATTGGATAGGTATTGAGCTAAATCATCACGCACATAGTTCGATTCAGTTTCACGATAACGGCGTTCTAAGTGTGGCAGAATCCCTTCAAAGGCTTGTACACGGCTATGTTTACGACCACGTTCATCGATATAACTGAGGTCGATTTTCTCTTTGCCTGTGCCTTGTAAAAATTTCTTTTGGGTGTCTTTATCTAAACTATTCCAAGGCTGATCGAGATCAATACTGAAATGATCCGCTACTTTTTGCAGCATGGTGTAGTAATACGGACGTTGTCTGTCCCAACCCTGAATTGCACCTTGGCTAATGGATACTTCAGGATTTGGAATCAACTTTTCTGCGCTGAAATGACTACGAGTTCCCAAACCATCACAGACAGGGCAAGCACCGAATGGATTATTGAATGAGAACAGACGTGGTTCGAGTTCAGCTACGGCACGGTCACATTCAGGACATGAATGTTTTGCAGAGAACACACGTTCAGGATGTTCGCCATTCATCCACGACAACACCGCAATATCACTACCTAGACGTAATGCGGTTTCAAACGATTCTGCGATACGATTGCCAAGATCGTCACGGACTTTAAAGCGATCGACCACGACTTCGATGGTATGTTTTTTCTTTTTATCCAGTTCAGGTGGGGTATCAATATCAATGATTTCACCATCGACACGGGCACGGACAAAACCTTGGCCTTGTAATTGTTCAAATAATTGGGTGTATTCACCCTTACGCTCACGCACCACAGGTGCGAGTAACATCAATGCTGTACCTTCTTCTAATCCTTTTACCGCATCAACCATTTCTGAAATGGTTTGTGCCACCATCGGTAGATCATGTTCAGGACAGTAAGGCGTTCCTACACGTGCGTAAAGCAAACGCAAATAATCATAAATTTCGGTAATTGTACCTACAGTTGAACGTGGATTATGGCTAGTTGATTTTTGCTCAATCGCGATTGCAGGTGATAAACCTTCAATTGAGTCAACTTCAGGTTTTTCCATTTGCGAAAGGAATTGGCGTGCATAAGCTGAAAGTGATTCGACATAGCGACGCTGACCTTCAGCATATAAAGTGTCAAATGCAAGGGATGATTTTCCTGAACCTGAAAGCCCTGTGATCACCACAAATTTGTCACGTGGAATATCGAGTGACACATTCTTTAAATTATGGGTACGTGCGCCTCGAATACGGATATGACTTTGGCTCATGAAAACATCTCAGTAATGTGCAAATAGAAGATCAAAATACATTGAACAGCAATCTCATAGATCATTCATCATTTAATTTGAATGTATTGAAAGAAAGCTCAGTACTAATCAATTTAAAATAATTTCTGAGCAGCATTTTGCTGTTGAATGGGTCTTATATGATAGCGCCTTAAAATTGTTCAAGTGGTATAAAAATATTTAAAACGACAAATTGTGACGGTTAAATCACATTTATAACGAGTATCACATACTGACCGAGTTGTATTTTTATCATTCCTTTTCTGATTTTACTACCGTAAAGCTGTTGCAGAATAAAAATACACAAATTTACTAGACGACTGGTCTAATATTAATTTATAGTATGGCTATGAAACGATCAATCAAGAGTGAAGCAACTCGACAGCATATCTTGGATACTAGTTTTGAATTGGTATTGCGTAAAGGTTTTGTAGGAGTTGGCTTACAAGAAATTTTAAAAGCCTGTGATGTGCCAAAAGGTTCGTTCTACCACTATTTTGCGTCTAAAGAGGCATTCGGTTGTGCCTTATTAGAACAGTATATGGCTGACTATAAAGTACGAGTCGAACAGCTTTGGCAGCACACTGAACAAAGTGCGTATGCACGTTTGATGGCTTTGTGGCAGGCATGGATTGACGATCCAATTTATGGCAGTTGGGCAGAAAACTGCTTAATTGTAAAACTCGCGGCTGAAGTCTCTGATTTATCAGAAGACATGCGACAGATTTTAAATTTAGGTGTGCATCGACTCACGCAACGCGTGGCGCTGTTATTGCAAGAAGGGCAGCAGCAAGGTTCGATTCCAACACATCTTGATCCATTTAAAACAGCTCAAGTGATGTATCAGCTTTGGTTAGGGGCTGCTTTGATGACCAAATTGGCACAAGACAAAGCACCGCTACATCTGGCTTTAGAAACCACCAAACAGCTGTTACAACCAATACAGGAATAAATCATGCAAAGTATTATCCATCAACAATTTGGCGAGCCCGTAGATGTTTTAGCATTAGGCGATATGCCGAAACCTGAGCCTAAAGCAGGTGAAGTCCGTATTAAAACGATTATGTCCCCAATCCATAATCACGATGTGTGGACGGTGCGGGGGAGTTATGGCTATAAGCCAACTTTACCTGCAATTGGCGGTAGTGAAGCGGTAGGTATTGTCGACGCTGTGGGTGAAGGTGTTGATCACAGCAAATTAGGACAACGTATTGCTGTTGCGGGCGTACATGGCAGTTGGGCAGAATATTTTATTGCGCCTGCACAAAGTATTATTCCTCTAAATGATGCGATTGATGATGAAACAGCAGCGCAATTGATTGGGATGCCAATTAGTGCTTTGATGTTACTCGACTTTGTGAATGTTCAAGCAGGGCAATGGTTGATTCAAAACACAGCCAATGGTGCGGTCGGTAAAACTGTAGCGATGATTGCTCAGGCGCGTGGTTTGCAAGTGATTAATCTCGTGCGTCGTACCGATGCAATTGCCGAGATGCAAGCTTTAGGCATTCAACATGTAGTTGCCACGGATCAAGCGGATTGGAAGCAACAAGTCAAAGCGATTCATGCTGATCAGCCATTGATTGCAGGCGTGGACTCAATTGGTGGAACGGCCAGTGGTGAAATGCTGAATCTACTGAGTGAGAATAGTGTATTGGTTTCATTTGGCAGTATGACGGGCGAAACTATGCAGATTTCATCGGGCGATTTGATTTTCAAACAGGCAACGGTGAAAGGTTTTTGGGCAAGTGTGGTGAATAAAGAAATGCCAGCAGAGCGCAAAAAGGCGTTATTTGTTGAGTTATTAACGCTTGCGATGCAAAAGAAATTAGTTTTACCTGTGGAAGGTGTTTTTAGTTTTGATGATATTAAAACGGCTGCACTCAAAGCAACTCAGGGTGCGCGTCAGGGCAAAGTGTTGTTAAAGCCTTAATTGGGAGAACAGATGACCAGTCGTGAGGCTGGTCTACTTAAATTGAGTCATAAAATAAAAAGGAAAATTATATGATTGGACAACTGCTCGTAGGATTAATTGCTGTCTTACATGTTTATATTTTAGTACTGGAAATGTTTTTGTGGGATAAGCCCTATGGTTTAAAAGCTTTTGGTAATAGTTTGGAAAAAGCTCAGCTCACTAAAGTTTTAGCGCAGAACCAAGGTCTTTATAATGGGTTTCTTGCAGCAGGTTTGTTTTGGGCATTAATTGCACCTGAAACCTATGCGGTGGCTTTGGCGAATTTCTTTTTAGGCTGTGTGTTGATTGCAGGTATTTATGGTGGTTTGACTGCAAGCAAAAAAATTATTTACATCCAATCTGTACCCGCATTGCTTGCCTTAATTGCGGTTAACTTTTTTTAAGCAATTAAAGGTATTCACTCGATCTGATTTATGTTTTAATGCAACCAGTTTGAGATGAGCCTCATACAGTATATCGGACAATAAGATATACGACTAAGCCCCCATGAGGGGCTTTTTTATGTCTGTGAAAAATGTAAATGAAGATCTGATAGGCGATTAAGCTTGATCCAAACCTAACCATTGACATTGTTGATACGCGCTGTCCCAAAACAACCATTCTAATTTAGCGCCCATGGTATAGGCTGCATGCATTTTTGCTAAAGTGTCTTGATCACATCGTGCCGCCACTTTATCTACAGTTGTAATCACATTTCGAACCGCTGTATTAAACTCTTCACCTGCATAGGTATCAATCCATGCTTGATATGGATTATTAGGAACTGATTGATTTACGATGTCTTTACCGACCTCAGCATAAATCCAAAAACAGGGAAGCAATGCTGCCAAGATCACAGGATAACTTTCTGACCAAGCCGTTGCGGTTAGGAAAGAGGTGTAATGGTGGCAGGCAAGCGTTAACGGCGTGCTTTCAAACTCAGCCTTGCTGATGTCAAATTCCTGCATAAAATCACTATGCAGGCTGCGCTCTACAATAATCGCAATTTTTGCTGCTTCAGAAAATTGAATCACATCATCTGCTTCATAGGCTTTTGCCGCAGCTACAGCAAGCGCACGACCATAAGCTAGTAAATAGTGAGCATCTTGAATCACGTAATGACAAAAAGCTTTACGATCCAACGTCCCTTTAGCTAGTTCTTGATTGAATGGTAAAGCTAATATTTTTTGATATAAATCGTGATTACGTTGCCATACATCTTGAGAAAACGTCATGAAATGAACCTATTAAAGTACATATAAAAGAAATCTTTCAGCACTATAACAGAGTCTAGTTTAGATGGTTTCTTTTGCCAAACAAGTCCAACAATCTTTTCTCTTTTTGGGTCGAAACTCGCCTACAATAGCTACATTTCTATAACTCAACGATTTCGCATAAGGCTGTTCATGAAGCATTTTCGTTTTTCTATATTCTTTACGGTAGTGTGCTTAGCACTATCTGCCTATTGGGGCTACACGCATGGTCCTGAAGCAGGCGTAGCTACGATGCTTAAAGCATTAACGATTACTGCGATCTTGGCAGTAATGGAAGTTTCACTATCCTTTGATAATGCTGTGGTAAATGCTTCGGTATTACGTAATTGGGATCATTTCTGGAAAATGATTTTTTTAACGGTAGGTATTCTAATTGCCGTGTTTGGTATGCGTTTGATTTTCCCTGTCGTTATTGTCGCTGTGACGGCAGATATGGGCATGATTGAAGTCGCTAAAATGGCATTGAATGATCCAAAAACCTATTCAGAGCGTTTAATGGCACATCATGCTGAAATTTCAGCATTTGGTGGTACTTTCCTGTTAATGGTGTTTTTAAACTTCTTCTTTGATGATGGTAAAGAAACGCATTGGTTTAAGTGGTTAGAAGCAAAATTAGCGAATTTAGCTAGTGTGCCAGCAATGTCTGTTTTTCTCGCATTGATTGCCATGATTATTATGGCAGCCAATGTTGAAGAGTCTGTACGTTTGGCTGTGACCATGGCAGGGATCTGGGGTATTGTCATATATATTGGCGTGCAGGTGCTTAGTCATCTCCTCGGTGGTGAGCCAGAGATTGATGAAAATGGTAATGCGCTTACGCATGATGCAAATGGGGCTGCTTCAGGTATCGTGAAAGCTGGATTTGGTGGTTTTTTATATCTTGAAGTCTTAGATGCATCGTTTAGTTTCGATGGTGTGATTGGTGCATTCGCGATTACCAGTGATGTTGTCATTATCATGTTAGGTCTTGCGATTGGTGCAATGTTTGTCCGTTCAATGACCATCTATCTTGTTGAAAAGGGCACGTTGGATGCTTATATTTTCTTGGAACATGGTGCGCATTATGCGATTGGTTCCTTAGCTTTTATCATGATCGCAAGTGGTACAGGCTTACATGTACCTGAAGTTGTAACGGGCCTGATCGGGGTTGCCTTTATCGTTTGGGCCGTGATCGCATCTATTCAATATAGCAAGCGAGAACAGCAAGCTTCTTAAGCTTATTTTCAGCTAAGTGGTATATTTTAAATAAAGGAGCACGATTTGCTCCTTTATTTTTTCTCCTAAAGATTGTGTTTTTCATAATCTACTTACAACCTTGTTAAGCGAATCGCTTATAATTCGCTAAGCCAGTTATAGTGTCTTATCAATAATGAATGCTTTAGAACGCCGTTCAACTTTTGCCTTAAGCAGCATTTTTGCCTTACGCATGTTGGGTTTGTTCATGATTATTCCTGTCTTTTCAGTGGCAGGACAATCTTATCAATATGCCACGCCTGCCCTCATTGGTTTAGCTGTAGGGGTCTATGGTTTAACACAAGCAATTTTGCAGATTCCGTTTAGCTTGTTGGCTGATCGTTTTAGTCGTAAACCATTGGTTGTGCTTGGTTTGCTCTTATTTGCGATTGGTGGTGCGATAGCAGGTTTATCTGACACAATTTATGGTGTGATTATTGGTCGTGCGATTGCAGGTGCAGGTGCAGTTTCAGCCGTAGTAATGGCTTTACTGGCCGATGTGACCCGTGAAGAACAGCGGACCAAAGCCATGGCAGCGATGGGGATGAGTATTGGCTTGTCTTTCGTGGTGGCATTTAGTTTAGGGCCTTGGCTCACTAGCTTAGTCGGTATTTCTGGGCTATTTTTCGTGACAACAATTATGGGATTGGCTGCGATTTTGATGTTATTGCTCGTGCCTAAAGTCACCCGACATCATCGTAATTTCCAACAGGGTTATTTATCGCAGTTGAAACAAGTCATTCAAATGGGCGATTTGAATCGCTTACATGTCTCTGTTTTTTCTCTGCACTTATTGCTCACAGCAATGTTTATTTATATTCCTTCTCAGTTGATTGAATATGCACAAATTCCACTGGCAAAACATGGTTTGATTTATTTGCCATTATTGGTGCTGAGTCTGTTCTTTGCTTTTCCAAGTATTATTATTGCTGAAAAATATCGCAAAATGCGCGGTATTTTCTTGTCAGCAATTGCTGGAATTATTGTGGGTTTATTGATTCTTATTTTTGGTTATGAATCGAAATATGTATTGCTCGCAGGGCTTGGTATTTTCTTTATCGCCTTCAATGTCATGGAAGCGTTATTGCCATCTTGGCTATCGAAAGTTGCACCTATTCAATCTAAAGCAACTGCGATGGGAATAAATGCCAGTAGCCAATTCTTAGGTGCTTTTTTTGGTGGTACTTTGGGCGGACAGCTTTTGATGTTACAGAATACTGCACTTGGCTGGAGTGTCCTCTCTGGGATTGCTATACTTTGGTTGTTGGTCAGTTTTGGGCTGGCTCAACCTCGATATTTGTCTTCAATTGTGTTGCCTCTACCTCAAATGACACAAACGGATGAATGGACTTCAAAATTGTTGGCAATTCGTGGTATTGAAGAAGTCGTGGTGATGCCTGAACAACAAGTTGCTTATATTAAAGTCGATAAACAGTGTATAGATGATGCTGGGCGACAAGATTTAACGCACTTGATTGGCAAAGAGGTAGCCATTTAAACATAACTCTTATAAAGTAAAACATAGAAATACATAGGATGAAGACAGCTAATGCGTGGTGTGAATAAAGTTATTTTAGTAGGTACTTTGGGTAAAGATCCTGAAACAAAAACTTTTCCAAATGGTGGATCCCTGACTCAATTTTCGATTGCAACAAGTGAGTCTTGGACAGATAAAAATACAGGCGAGCGTAAAGAACAAACAGAATGGCATCGTATTGTGTTACACAACCGTTTAGGTGAAATTGCACAGCAATATTTGCGTAAAGGTTCAAAAGTTTATATCGAAGGTTCATTACGTACTCGTCAATGGACAGATCAAAACGGTCAAGAGCGTTACAGTACTGAAATTCGTGGCGATCAAATGCAGATGTTAGATACACGTCAACAAAGCGAACAAAGCGGCGGTGACTTTAATCAACCACGTTTTAATAACAACAATAATCAAGGTGGTGGTTACCAAAATACGGGTTATAACAACAACCAAAATGGTTATGGTCAGGGCGGTGGCTTTGCTGGCGGTAATCAAGGTAATTATGCAGGTAGTCCACAAGCAGGTAATGGTTTTAATACACCAAAATCAGCACCTCAGCCTGCGACAGCCCCTGCTGATTTAGATGATGATTTACCGTTCTAGTACACCCTAGAGACTATGTTTTGTAAAGTTTATTAAATTATTCTTTATTAGCAGTTAGTTACAAATAAAATTTACAGATACTAGAAATGGTTCTGTAAATTTTTTTACTTATATCTTATGATATTTAATACTTAGATATTTTGTTAAATTTAACTATGATGTCTGTTAAAAGATTTGTAATGAGTAGTGGTGAGAGATTTGCTGTTCTTTTGAATAGTGATGGTGTTCCTATGACTTATCCAAATTTATATACGATCATTCATTTAAGAAATCGTGGTCAATCAATCAATACTATTACAGCTGTTCTGGAAGATATTAAGTTGCTGTTTCAGTTGTTGGATAAGTTAGGAATTGACTTGGAACAAAGGATAAAAAGTAAAGATTTTTTAAAACTAAACGAAATAGAAGCTATAGTAAATTTAACCAGTTTCAATCGTAGTCGATTAGGTGGGGCAGATTCAAAAAAAAAGATCATAAGTTTTCCAAAAAGTAATAATAAAGAGCGATCTAGAGCAAAATTGGTTGTTACTCAGGACTATGTATCTAAACAATTAATATATCGGCGGTTAACTAATTTTGCTGAATATATTGGATGGTTTGAGACTCATCTTCATTCATCAGCAATAACAAGTACAAAACGTTTGTTAATATCTCGTAGACCTCGTAAGTCCATGGATATTCAGTCTGAATACAAATCTTTTGATAGTGATCAATTAAATAAAATTTTCAAGGCGGTTGATCCTGATAATCAGAATCGTATCTGGACATCAGATTATCTTACTTATAGAAATGAGCTAATTATCTATTTGTTTTTATATCTTGGATGTCGTAAAGGTGAATTATTAAATTTAAAGCTTACAGATATAACCCCTTCTCAAGGTGGTACATCGTATCTTACTATTAAGCGTAATCCTCATGATGTAAGTGATTCTAGGCTATATCAACCTTTGGTTAAAACTAGAAGTCGATCAATTGCAGTCAATCAAAATCTGAAGAAAAAATTAGAAACTTATATTTTAAATTATAGGTCAACAGTACCTAATGCAGAGCTAACAGACTTTTTGATTTTATCAAATAAAGGCCAGCCTTTATCAATCAATGCCTTAGATAAAATCTTTTCTGAAATTTCTAAAGTTGTTCTATTCAATGTACATGCTCATGCATTTAGACATACTTGGAATGATAAATTTTCTGAGAAGTCACACGTCCTAGTGGAAACAGGAAAAATAACAGAATCACAAGTTGAAAATGATCGTGCATATCTGATGGGATGGATACCTAACTCACAAAGTGCAAGAAGATATTCAAGACGTGCAGAGAATAAGCGTGCTGTAGAGATTTTTTTAAGTATCCAAGAAAAATTTGAGGATGAAAATGAATAAATCAATTCAAATCGATAGTTTCGATGAATTACAAAATACCTTTACCTCATTTAAAGGTTATAAAGTTGATATTTATGATGATATATGGGTGTTAGATATTAATCAGCAAGTAAATATGTCGAATCTCTCGAAATTTTCGGAGGAAGTTAGGTCTGATGTTTTAAATACCTTTATACACTTTGCTAAATATAGCTCAAGCACACATGCTACAGAAATGATCCGCTATGCACTTAAGTATCCCGATCTGACAGGAGAGTCAGAAATTACTTTAAAAGGAATTTTAGAATATAAAAACTATTATAATGATAAGAAATACGAATATAAGTTAGCAAAATTTAGAGTTTTTTTAAAAAAACTCTATGATTTGGGTTATTCCTCAGTAGATGGTGAAATTTACGATTTAATAGACTCATGGAGATTAAGTGGCAATGACAAAGGAGTAGCAGTCCTTTCCCTTGATCCAGATGAAGGCCCATTTAGCTCATTTGAATTTCAAGCAATTATTACTAGAACCAACGAATATTTAGCAGAAAATAAGATCTCCTATTATGAGGCTGCTTTAATTCGTATTTTTTGTGCGACTGGTAGAAGACCCATCCAGATTGCAGGATTAAAGGTGAAAGATCTATACGTTTCAGATAAATATAATTTTAATGATACAAATGCAGTTCATATCCTTAACATTCCGAGAGCTAAAGTTAGGGGTGCTAGTGGATTCAGATTTGCTTTTAGTGAAGTGGGAATTCGTGAAAGTATTGCGAAAATTCTATTTGAGCATATTCAAATTTTAAAGAAGAAATTAACTAAACAGATAAAGCGAGCGTTATCTGAACAAGAGTTTGCAGAGTTACCACTATTCTATGATTTTGAGAAATTAGCTAATCTGGATTGGGGCAATCAGAATGAAATTTCAGAAATTTTATCAAAGGAAATTATTCATTTACCTACTGTTGAATTAACTCAAATATTGAGAGATGCTGTGGTGAAGCTTGGAGTCCGTTCTAGAGAAACTGGTAAACCAATACATATAACTGCATATCGGTTTCGCTACACGCTTGGTACAAATGCTGCTAGGCAAAAAGCAGGCGTGAATGTTATTGCAAAGCTGTTAGATCATCATGACACCCAGAATGCGCATTGCTATGTGCAAAGTATTCCTGAAATTGCACAGCAAATATCATCTATCATGGATGAAAGTTTACGCAAATATGCAGATGCTTTTCAGGGAAAAGTTGTAAAGGATGAGATTGAGGCTCAATCACAAGTTAAAGATGCGAATAGAATTTCTTATGTAGAACAGGATTGTGATGTCGGCTCATGTGGTACACATCAATACTGTAACGATTATGCACCAATCGCATGTTATCTGTGTAGTAAGTTTATGCCTTGGGCAAATGCACCTCACCATCTAGTTCTAGAGCAATTAATAAAAGAACGAGATGATCTAATTGCGATGGGGTGTAGCCTTGAAGTCGCTGCCGTGAATGATCGAACAATTATTGCCGTTCAGCAAGTTATTGATGCCTGTGAGGAGTTTAATCATGGATAATTTAATATATTTTCCATCTGACAAAATCCAATCTCCTTACTCCGAAATTAAGCGGTTTATTGATTTTGTTAAACAATTATCAGAATTAAATGAAGATATTAGATTTGATGAGAATTATTGGAAAGGCGAAGTAAACTTTGTCAAAACAGGTATTTCATCCAAAGATAGATCACCTGAAAATCTTTTGCATCATTCAATTCTAGAATTTGCCAAGGCGTATGTTAAGTATCAAAGGACTAATAGTAAGTTAAAAACTCAAGATACAATTCTTTCAATTCGAGCAATAGAACAAATATGTTTAGACCGATATGGTGAAATTGATTTAACTAAATTGGTTATTGCAGATTTTGACTTGGCTGCTGAAAATGCAAAAGTAAATTATAAAGCGAGTTCTGCTTACCATGTAGGTAGACAACTAAAGATTCTTTTAGACTTTCTTCGCCAATTAAAAATAGTTGCTTTACCAGAATGGAAAAATCCAATTAAAAAACCTGCTGATAAGTCGATTGTACTAGATGAGGAGTCAGAGGAACATAGAGAATCTAAACTTCCTGATGAGGATGCGATTTTTGCATTAGCTGATATTTTCTCACGGAAAGATTCAGAATTGTCAGATAGAGATATTTTTGTCACCAGTGCTGTGAGTTTGCTTCTAGCTGCGCCAGAACGAGCATCAGAGCTATTTTTCTTAAAGCATAATTGTATCCATGAGGAAGAAGTCCAAACGCTTTCTAAGAGCAGTTTAGGGCTTATAGCAGATGGTTCTAGTATTGAGAAAGTATTAGGTATTAGGTGGTATGCACAGAAAAATTATGGGCATGACATTAAATACATTCCAAGTGTCATGATCCCAACGGTACAACGAGCTATTGAACGTTTGATTAAGATGTCAGAAAAGTCTAGACATTTAGCATATTTGCTTGAGACAAGTGATAAATTTCCAAGACATGAGCTTTGTCCTAAAGTGCCTGATGATCAGTTTTTAAAGCGTTCTGAGGTACTATTAGCGATGGGGTTGGATATATCTTCTTATGAAAACTCGAATAACGCGAGTCATGCTGGTATAACCTTTTTAAAAACTAGAGGTATTCCTATTAGTGATTACGAAGTCTGCCTGAATGATTTAAATATTATTCTGCGAAATAGACTACCTAAAGGTTTTCCTTATATACCTTTTAAAACAGGTAATGGTATTCAGGTTAAATGGTCAGAAGCCTTATTTTGTTGTTTCGCAAACCAATTCCATAGTGATAAAGCGACTATTTTCTCAGAATTATGGATACCACATATTGATACTTTAAATGAAGATTTATCACCAACCAAAAAGAAATTAAGAGGAAAAGATGAGTTATCAAATGTCCAATCTATTTTTCAACGGTGGGGATATGGTGACTATAGTATGTCTACCCATCAGTTTCGACATTTATTGAATACGATAGCAAATACCAATGGAATGGATAGCATGTTACTCGCTAAATGGTCAGGGCGGGCTGATATGAAGCAAAATCGAGTATATGACCATACTTCGGTTGAAGATCGTAATTTTGGCTTAATTGAGATGCAGAAAAATGAGGTTGGTACAGTAAATACAGATAGTGCATTTACATTTCAGATCGCTACACCTCGTACTCTACAAGAGCTAAATACCAAAACAACATTGTCCATGCACACTACCGAGTTTGGTCTCTGTACACATTCCTATATTGATGAACCTTGCTTAAAATATCGAAACTGTTTGAATTGTACGGAACATGTTTGCATTAAAGGTGATGCAGAAAAGAAAAAACGGCTTCAAGATCGACTTAGAAAAGAAAAAATCTTATGGGCAAAGGATAAGGGGGCTGTTAGTAAAAATGTTACTGGTGCAATGGTTTGGTTGCAAACTAGAGAGCTTACAATTAAACGTTGTGAACAGATGATTACTCTACTGGATGATCCAAACATTCCCGATGGAACACCTTTGAGTCTGCCCACTTCTGAAGATGTTACGCATCTCGATTTAGCGTATCAAAAAGCAGGTCGTAAACGAATCCCCGTTATTGAGAATACTCAACGTAAAAAGATAGAGGATGAACCACATTTGCTCAGTCCTGCATTGCAAATGGATTTATGGATTTGATATGGCACAGCATTTAACCGATAAAGACATTGAGAATATTGTTGAGCTTCTTGATTATTGGCCTTTAGATCAGAAATTGACTTGGGAACTCCTATGTAAAGCTATTGAGCTACAGCTAGAGTTTGTGCCTGCGCCAACTCGTCAAACATTACAGAAATATGTACGTATTAAGAATGCCTATGATCAATGCAAAAAACCAAAATCTACACAGGTTAAGAGTAATCCAACACAGAAATTACCTCCTAGTTTAAAAATTGCTCAAACTAGAATTGAGGCTTTGGAAGTCAAGAATGCCAGACTCGAAAAAGAAAACGCTATGTTGTTAGAGCAGTTCGTAGTGTGGCAATACAATGCTCATAAATATGGATTAAGTATTGCTAAATTGAATGAGCCGATGAGCAAGAAAAGTTCGGATTAATTTTAAGTATAAATAAGATAAATTGATCAGTGAATGCTATTTTCTGACCCCACTAAAAATCAAAGTAATTGACTGGACGGCTGCTAAAAACTATCATTCCCTTGCTGACCTAAATTGTCAGTCGGTTTTAGCAGACCGTGGCGTATAGCGTACCAGATTCATACTTATCAAAGTATGGATTATGTGCGAAACCTTCTTGTTCCCCCTTTGCGGTAGAACGGGAGGGGGACGCTTCGTGCGTGCTGGTTCTATATGCCCAGTCTGCTAACCCCCTCTTTGTTCTACCACCATCATTTAGCAGTGATTTGGTAGACTTTTATTTGCATATAGGAATTTACCATGTCTCATTCATTTTTTCTCTTCTGTGCCTCGCCACATGCTCAGCCTCGTTATTTCAGACAATGGGGAATACAGAGCTAATTCTTAATTAGCTGTATTAAAAGCAACATTTTTAAATAGAACAATTCATAAGGTGGATGGCTAAGTCACGCCTATAAAAAATACCTATTTTTATGTCCCCCTTGTGATTGTGAGTTATTGCATTAAACATGTGTGGGAATAACTATGACTGAATTAACCAAACCAAAAATCATTCCAATCGAAAACTACCCAAAGAAATCCAAGCTATTTTTAAAGTGTGTAGTCTTACCGATTGTGATCTTTTTAATTGTTGCCAAGATTTTTTCTTTTGGCGCTTTCGCATATATCTTCTTTGGTTTTGATCTATTCTGGTTTGTGATCATCTACTACCTCTATCAATATGGAAATACTTTCTTTGATGGGATGACCGAACAACTGAAACGTCAGGGTGAAACCTTTAATTATCAAAATCGTGGAGTCTGGATTAACAGTCAGGATAAAACCATTATCCTGTTTGATCAGCCTGATCAACGTTTAGTTAAATATCCTTTTGATTACATTACCTCTGTAGGTCATTACAACTTGGTTGAAGATCGCTTCAGAACCACCACTACCGTGATCAGTAACCCGATGATGGGAACACATGTTAATCAGCGTGAATATCGAACACCAATGAAGCGTGAGTTCCAAGTCAATATTGGAACAAGAGATCAATTTAAACCTAACTATAGCCTTAAGGTACTATTTCCGTGGCGTAGTCCAAAAATGGCAAGTGAAATCCGCCAGTTACTATCGGCTGATCATTATCAATAACAACAATATATAGGATAAGAATCAGATGAAAAAATTAATGCTCAGTATTGTTATGACTACTGGTATGGTCGTAACTAGTTCAACAGTATGTGCTGAAACCAAAAAAGTGAATCTGTCAGCAGGGTTAAACTATGTTCTGTCTCAAGTAGCAACAAAGGGAGATAACAACCAAAGTAACCATAATATGGGGATGCTTTACTACCTAGGTAAAAATGGCGTACCCATAGATCATAAAAAAGCTGCTGAATGGTTCTCCAAGTCAGCCGCTAATGGTTATGCCCCATCTCAGTACGCATTATCGACCATGTATTTAAATGGAGATGGTGTGCCACAGGATGCAGAAAAAGGTATAGCCTTATTGCAAAGTGCTGCACGGCAGGGACAACCTGAAGCAGTCAAGTTATACAATACGTTGCAGGCTAAAGCACAACAGCTCAATACCACTCAAACGTCATCAGTACAAACAGCCACAACGGCTATTAAATACTATAATACATCCACGCTTGAGCCTAAAAACTTTAAGCAAGTGGTACTTCCTAACCTAAATACGGATACCATTGCCCGAAGTTTTTATAAAGTGACATCATCCAGAGAAAGAAAAAAAGATGATTATTGGGGAAGTGGCAAATATTACTATGTTAATAAGCCTAGTGACTTGGACGATCTCACTGACGCTGTGATCAGTATCGCCCCTATTTTTACATACCAAAATATGCAGGGCGAAACCCGTTATTTAGTCCCTGTAGAAGTGACTTTAGCAATCGAAGGCAGGATAGAAACCTCACATACTACACGAGGTACTTTGGAATTATATCTCTTTAAAAAGTTGGGCAATGGACAATTCCAAATGGTTTCAAAAACAGCCCAAGGGGGAATTGAAAGTATCGAGGGATATGGTCGAACCTCATGGAACGCCCAAGAGTTTAAGAGGAATTTACAAGCTTTTGGAAACAATACACTAGGAAGCTACACCATTGATGGTTATTACGGTAATGGTTATGGGGAAAGCGTATGGTCACTGCTTCTGTTAAATGAAGAAAGCTATATTGTTGAACAAATGTTTGAAGAAGGAAAAGTTTCAGAACAACCAGAGTATGGCTATTCTTCAGCAATCAAAGTCAACAAAAATGGACAACCATTTTATCCATTCCAGATTCATTATCAGGGAACGGATATGAATGACAATAATCGGATGGTTAAAGTAAATAAAATTGTACTTTATCAGCATGATAGTAAGAGTAAATTATATTCGAAGCCGAAATAATAATCTTAAATTAGGGAAACTATATTGATGTCTATGCTCCTGTTTCTGGGTATTAGGAATTGGAGGACAATATAAGAATGAGGAAATATCAGTGAATATTCAACCAATCAGAAATGATGATGATCTTACTAACGTATTTATTCGCTTAGAAAGCATTTTTCAAGCAGAGGAAGGAACGTCTGAAGCCGAAGAAATGGAAATTTTAGTCTCACTTATTGAAGCTTATGAAGATGAATATTACCCAATCAAATGCAGATCCTAAAGTGGTATTGGCAAAAGCGTTGCTTAATACTGCTGATCAGCTAGGTCTGAAACAGGCAAAAGTTGCATCTGCGGTTGGGGTGCATCGTAGCTCGATCAGCCGCTTAAAAGCCAATCCTGTACTTGACCCTGCATCTAAGCAAGGAGAACTGGCCATATTGCTCATTGATATTTATCGTGCAGTATATGTACTCAGTGGTGGAGATTCAGAATGGATTCACTACTCATGAATTCCTATAATGAAGCGACCAAAGGAGTTCCAATTGAGCAGATTCAAACTATTAGTGGCTTGACCACAGTGCTACATTTTGTTGACTCGGTTCGAGCGAAAATGTGATTTCTATAAAGAGATTATGTGTATTAGAATTTAATTCTATTGTTAAGAAACTCTGAGAGATGCAGCATGGTTAAACGTTTTAAAGACTTTATGACTGAAAATCGCAAGCCTCGTCCACCTTCGATGAGTCAGGTTGTGCCAATACAATTTGGAGATGATGAGGCTTCAATGCGTGTAATGATGCATGCCGCTAATCGTGTAATAAGTCGGCATCTAGTTGAACTTAAAAAGCTTGCCTACAAATGACATTAACTTCTGTCGTTACTGCCCATGATGTAATCTTATACATGGCTCAGGCGGTAAAATGTACAGTCTAAAGCCTAGATAATATGTGTATTTAATAATTCTTCTTTTTCACATACTGTTCTTATTTTTATTAGTAGAAAAATTCAAAAACCTTATATTTCCTAATGCCTTTTTTATAAATATGTTAAATTTCACATCAATATATTTTTTAAATTTTAGTGTAAAAAACACTTAAAATTTTTGGAGCTTATTCAGAATGTCAGCTTTAACTAATTTACTTCAATCTATCGAAAAAATTACACTTACAAATAGAGATAAAGGCACTTCATTTGAAAATTTGATGGTTCAATATTTTTTGAATGAGCCTAAATATGCTGAACTTTACACAGAAGTTTTGTCTTATGCAGATTGGGTGGAAAAGTACGGTGAAAAGTTAAATATTACTGATAAACGTGACTATGGTATTGACCTTGTTGCGGTAACGATTGATGGCCAGTTCCATCCCATCCAATGTAAAAATTACAACACTACAAAAATTCAGAAGAAAGATATTGATAGTTTTTTAGGTGGTTCTGGTAAATCCTATTTTACATATCGCTATATCGTAGCTTCTACGGATGATTGGACTGATAATGCTAAATCGTCTTTAGTGGATGCGCATCCCCCTGTTGCGACTATTTCATTATTAGATTTAGAAGGAAGTTTAATTGACTGGTCACAGTTTAATTTTGACCCAAATGTGAAGCCGATTTTTCGTGATAAAAAACAATTACGCAAACATCAACGTCCTGCACTTCAAGCTGTTAAACACGGCTTAGCGACTGCTGATCGTGGCAAGCTCATTATGGCGTGTGGTACAGGTAAGACTTTTACCTCCTTGCGTATTGCGGAAGAATTAGCGGGGCGTGGTAAAAATGTCTTATTTCTTGTTCCTAGCCTAGCGTTATTAAGCCAAACACTTGATGAATGGACACAGGATACTATGATTGGTATTCGTAGCTTTGCAGTTTGTTCTGATAGTGATGTGGGTAAGAAAAAAGATGATGACAATATTGTAGTCGGGATTAGTGATTTAAAATTCCCAGCTACAACCAATCCTCAAAGTTTAGTTAAAGCATTTAAGGCAAGAGATTTATTTAAACCGAATGAAGCGAGTGAGGACATGAATGTCGTTTTCTCAACCTATCATTCCATTGATGTGATTGCAGAAGCTCAAAAAGCAGGATTCCCTGAATTTGATTTAATCATTTGTGATGAGGCCCACCGCACCACAGGGGCAACCTTTGAAGGCGACGATGAATCCAAATTTGTAAGAATTCATAACAATGATTATGTACAAGGGAAAAAACGTCTCTATATGACTGCTACCCCTCGTATTTATGGGGAAGATGCACTAAAAGATGAAGAAGAAAACAAAGTTAAACTTTACCCTATGAATCGAGTAGAGATTTTTGGTGAAGATTTATATGTAATCACATTCTCACAAGCAGTAAAAATGGATATTTTATGTGACTATAAGGTAATTGTACTTGCTGTTGAGGAAAGCCATATCAATCGACAATTACAAGGCTTATTAAAAGACGAAAATAACTCTCTAAAAGTTGATGATGCTGCAAAAATTGTTGGTTGCTGGAAAGCTCTCGCTAAACAAGGTTTATATAATCCTGATGGTACAATTGCAAAACCAATGGAACGTGCGGTTGCTTTCTGTCAGGTGATTGAAAAAGAGTATAAAGGTAAAAAGCATAAAGTCAGTTCAATACAAATTCGAGATATGTTTGGACCTGTCATAGAAGCTTATAAAGAAGCAGAAATGGATCATTTATATCAAACAGAAGAAGATCCATATATTGATCCATCTTTGAAACTTAATTGTGAAGTGAAACATGTTGATGGTGGAATGAATGCCACAGAGAAGAAAGAAAAAATCACTTGGTTAAAAGAACAATCCCCTGAAAATACCTGTCGTATCTTGTCGAATGTGCGCTGTTTATCAGAAGGTGTGGATGTCCCATCACTTGATGCGGTTCTTTTTCTTACACCCCGTAACTCACAAGTCGATGTGGTGCAATCTGTTGGGCGTGTTATGCGCAAAGCGCCAGGTAAGCAACTTGGTTATGTCATATTACCAGTAGTGATTCCTGCGGGTGTAGAGCCTGAACAGGCATTAAATTCTAATGAAACCTACCGTGTGGTATGGCAAGTGCTAAACGCTCTACGTGCGCATGATGACCGCTTTGATGCGATGATCAACAAGTTAGAGTTTAATGGCAAAGATGTATCTCGCATGGAAGTTATTGCGGTTGCTGATAAGGTTGTTAAAAAGACTAAAAAAGCCAAACCAAAACAAAGTGAAGGTGAAACAAATACTACAGGTTTAAGTGCAGGTAAAAAACAAAGGGCCAAAGCACAAGCCAAAGGTGGTTCATCTATTGGTACATCAGAAACCCCGCTACCAGTTCAAGAGGAAATGGTATTTGAAGTTGGCGAGATTGAACGTGCTTTATATGCCAAGATCGTAAAAAAATGTGGTAATCGTCATCACTGGGAAGATTGGGCAGGTGATGTAGCGAAAATTGCTAAAACTCATATTGACCGCATTCAAGCCATTCTTGAAAACCCGGCAAATACGAATGAAATTACGGCATTTAATGAGTTTGCTCATGAATTACGTGATGATTTAAACAATAGTGTATCTGATGCTGAAATTATTGAAATGTTGGCGCAACATTTAATTACTAAGCCAGTATTTGATGCATTATTTAAGGATCATAGCTTTGCTGAACATAACCCAATGAGTTTAGCAATGCAAAAGGTGCTAGATGCGCTGAATGAGCATCATTTGGATAAAGAAACAGATACGCTTAACTCATTCTATGAATCAGTCAGAATGCGAGCAGAAGGAATTAATACTGCCGAAGGTAAACAAAGCATTATTTTAACGCTGTATGATTCATTCTTTAAAAACGCTTTTCCACGAATGACTGAAAAACTAGGGATTGTTTATACCCCTGTAGAGGTGGTGGACTTTATTATCCATAGCGTAAATGATGTATTGAAAAGCGAATTTGGTAAAACATTTGCTGATGACAATGTTCATGTACTTGATCCATTTACGGGTACAGGGACATTTATCAACCGTTTGCTTCAATCAGGTTTAATCCCAGCTGATCGTTTGACCTACAAATATAAGAATGAAATCCACGCCAATGAGATTGTTTTACTTGCTTATTACATTGCATCCATCAACATTGAAACCGTGTATCACGATCAATTAAAAACGGATAATCCTGACCTTGAATATGCACCTTTTGAGGGGATTTGCTTAACTGATACTTTTGAAATGTATGAAAAAGAGGATTTGGTCAGTAAGGTTTTAATTGATAACAGTGCAAGACGTAAACGCCAGAAGAGCCTTGATATACGTGTGATTATTGGAAATCCACCATACTCTATCGGACAAAAAAATGAATCCGATAATAATAAAAATGTTGAGTATGAGAACTTGGATAATAGAATTCGAGATACTTATGCTATTCATTCGACTGCAACCATGAAAAAAGGTCTTTATGATTCTTATATCCGTGCAATTCGTTGGGCAAGTGATCGGATTAAAGACTGTGGAGTAATTGGTTTTGTAACAAATGCAGGATATTTAGATTCGAATTCTACAGATGGATTACGAAAATGCTTGTCAGAGGAATTTAGCTCATTGTATTTCTTTCACTTACGTGGAAATCAACGAACATCTGGTGAACGCTCACGACAAGAAGGCGGAAAAATTTTTGGTAGTGGAAGTCGATCCCCTATTGTTATTGCTATTTTATTAAAAAATCCAAATGCAAAAAAACATGGTCAAATCTATTTCCATGACATTGGTGATTATCTAAGCCGTGAAGATAAATTAGAGAAGATTTCTGATCTAGTCAGCATAGATGGCATTACCGCAATTGATGGTTGGACAACCATTACACCAGATAATCATAATGATTGGTTAAATCACAGAGATAATTCTTTTGAAAAGTTTATTTCTATAGGGCAGAAAAAAGAAAGTTCAGAAAACTCAATATTTAAAGATTATTCTTTGGGGATTGCAACTAACAGAGATGCATGGTGTGTTAATTACTCAAAACAAAAATTATCTCAAAATATTATCAATATGCTAGATTTTTATAATCTAGAGAGATTACGTTTCTTAAAAGACAAAATAAATGCTAAGACAGTTGATAAATTTATTAATATTGATACAACAAAAATAAGTTGGACGCATAATTTAAAAAGAAGTCTAGAACGAAATAAAGCTATTGAATTCCTTGACGAAAATGTCTTCATTTCGATGTATAGACCTTTCACAAAAGCTAACTTTTATTTTAGTCGAGAACTAAATGAAAGGGTTTTTAAATTCCCCTCATTTTTTCCTAATAAAAATATTAAGAATATAGTTATTGTTATTACTGGCCGTGGAGAAGATAAAGATTTCTCAGCTTTAATTTGTCACAATATTTCAGAATTAAAATTACTTTATAACAGTCAATGTTTCCCACTTTATCTATACGAAGAAACTTCAACAGAAGCCAAATCTGATGACCTATTTAATCAAACTGAAAACAATACAACAGTTGAAAAATACACTCGTAAAGATGCAATTAGTGATGAAGGGTTAAAGCATTTCCAAGATGCTTACCCGACTGAAAAGTTTAGCAAGGAAGACATTTTCTACTATGTATATGGCTTGTTGCATAGTGAAGATTACCGTACTCGTTACGCAGACAACCTTACTAAAGAGTTACCACGCATTCCATGTGTGAAAAAATTCGAAGATTTTTGGGCATTTTCTAAAGCAGGGCGTGATTTAGCACGTTGGCATTTAAACTATGAAACAGTAGAACCATACAAAGCCAAATTGGACTTGGGTAATAAATCATTAAAGCAGTTAGAAGGTAAAGACTTCTATGTGACTAAGATGAGATTCCCTAAAAAAGACCAAAAGGATACAGTGGTTTATAACAATGCGATTACGATTCGTGAAATCCCTGTAGAAGCGTATGACTACGTTGTAAATGGTAAATCAGCACTCGAATGGGTTATGGAGCGTCAAGGTGTTTCTACGCACAAAGACAGTGGTATTGTAAACGATGCAAATGATTGGGCAATTGAAACTATGGGTGATGCTAAATATCCATTAGAGTTGTTTTTACGGGTCATTACAGTAAGTTTGGAAACAATGAAGATTGTGAGAGCTTTGCCTAAGTTGGATATCTAGAAATAAAAAGCCATTTAGATTTATCTAAATGGCTTTTTACTATTTATTACAGTTCATTGTTTATTGTATGTTGCTGATATACAAATACTCTTATATATTTCAAATATCTAAATGGTCGGTTAAAACCCTACTATTGCTCACACTGTTGTAAACCATTGGTTCGCTCGACAACACAGAAATGTGCATCAGAACAGAACCATGAGGATGGACTGGCTAGTCTTATCACCGATGAGAAGAGCTATTACCATTTGAATGGATGTAACAGTCCCCTTGCTATCATTACTTGGGGGGTACTTGGCTTTTTCAAGATGGTGGGCGTGGGGCTACGGGCGGTTTGGAGAACCGAAATTCTCTATATTGTCAAGTGGTTGTTTCAGTTGGTTTTGATATTTTCGTCAAAAAATTATCAGGAAAATCATGTGGTTATGTTGGTAATTGTGGAGTTTTTCGTGTTGATTCTCGATGTTGTTTTATGTTATACTAATAGCAGCATTTCAAGAAAAAAGATGGCAATAAATTGCTCACACTGTTGTAAACCATTGGTTCGCTCGACAACACAGAAATGTGCATCAGAACAGAACCATGTGGATGGACTGGCTAGTCTTATCACCGATGAGAAGAGCTATTACCATTTGAATGGATGTGTCCCTTTTTAACCGTTGCGAGATAGCTTTACAAGGACGCAATGGAGAAGAAAGAGATATAAAATTATGTTTTTTAAAGACTTTGTTAAAGAAAATTTTGATGAAAAATTTAAAATTTTCAAACAAAAAAATATTAAAAATTATGATAAAAAATATCATACCAACTATGTTTCAATTAAAGAATTTGAGAATAATTTAAGTGTTCAATTAGAGTCTTTAATAAAATTAATTGAAACTCAAAGCTATAGATTTCAAAAACTGTATCCTGTAATTATTGAGAATAAAAAGAATCCTAGTAAAAAGCCACGTTTAATCTGCATACCAACCGTTAGAGATCGTCTAGTGCAGATGATTTTAATTGATTACATTGCCCAGAACTTAAAACATGAGTTAGCTATACTTAAATCTAACGATTTTTCTGTTTCAGGTGTAGGTATATTTCGAGCAAGACAAAAGGCAAAAGATTTAAGAAATACAAAGCCCTTTGTTTTAAAAACAGATATTGCATCGTTTTTTGATAATTTAGTTCGGGCAACTTTGTTAAAGGAAATACGAGAAAATATACCAACTGACATACTCTATTTGTTTGAATCCATAATTTGCTGCGATCCAAGTATTCCTCATGAATATGCAAAGACGCATAAAAAGCTAATTGAGTCTAAGATTGGAAAAGGTGTCAGACAAGGGATGCCTTTATCACCTTTACTAGCATCATTTTACTTAAATGATTTTGATAATTGGCTTATTAAGCAAAAATATAAACATGTCCGTTATGCGGATGATCTGATATTCTTTCTTGATTCCGAACAGCAGTGTAAAGAGGTATTTGAATTAGTTTTTCAAGAATTGCATAACTTAGGTTTAACACTTCCTGAAATTGATGAAAAGTCAAAAACACAGATTATTTCTGAAAAGGAAACAGTAAATTTTTTAGGATTAGACTTACGATATGAGAATTCAAAATATGACTGGTATATTCCGCCTCATGTCATTGAAAATGTTAGAGATAGTCTAAGTCATCTAACTAATATCAATAGTAATATTAAAATGAAGCTAAACTTTAGTAAAACTATAACTAGGATGGAGCAGATAGTTTCAGGCTATCAGCATTGTTATAGTGATGCTGATTCCAAAAATTTAATAGATTTTAATAATAGGCTACAAAAAGAAAAGGAAGATGCAATTAGTTTACTATTCCAAGGGTTAGGAATAGATATTAAGAAAATACATCCTCAATATATGAAATTCTTGTTAGATAGCAACTAAGAATAATTCTAAGATTTATTCAGTGAGCTATTTAGCGTTACTCGGCTTACTCCAAAATGTATTGCTACCTCTTTTTTAGTAATTTGAGGATCTCGTAACATAGCTTGGGCCTTTTTAATATCTTTTTCAGACATGGATGGTTTGCGACCACCTTTACGTCCTCTTGCTCTAGCTGCATCCAAACCTGCTATGGTACGTTCACGAATTAAACTATGCTCAAATTCAGCTAATGCTCCAAAAATATGGAACACTAGCCTGCCAGTAGCAGAGGTGGTATCAATTGCTTCTGTAAGCGATTTAAAGCCTATCTCACGCTGATTTAAGTCAGTAATAATCTCGACTAAATCTTTCAATGAACGGGCAAGACGATCGAGTTTCCATACAACCAGAACATCACCTTTTCTTAGGGCTTTCAAGCAACTTATCAATTCAGAACGATCCTTAGATTTTCCAGTTATCTTTTCCTGAAAAATTTGTTCACAGTCTCCCTTCTGGAGTGCATCTAATTGTGAATCTAGATTTTGGTCATGTGTACTGACCCGAGCATATCCAATAATCATAATAAAACGTACCTAAACTTTACATAGATTTATTATCGGAATTTATTTACGTTTTTTTGAATAAAAAATGTAATTTTGGGATCATGTTTTAGATGTAAAGAAAACGACCATTTAATTAACACTAATTTTATGGAGGTGTCTTTGTGACATATTAGTCGTATTGTGCAGTAAGTAGTTTTGTTAAATTTAAAATAAAAAAATTGACAAAATACTTTACGTTTTACTATAATCAATTGTAATATAATAATATATTTGTTTTTAGTATATATCCGTTCTAGATCTTCTGATTCAAAAAAGGCATGAACTTGGTTTCATGCCTTTTTTTATTTTTAAAAAATATGTTTAATTTTATATTACAAAGCGTAACCATTGTCAGTTTTTGCCAATTCCCGAAGACCGTCTATTAACGTTTCGATAAGTTTTTCAACCACAAGACGTTGTCCTTTACGGGATGCGTATACCAATTGGACAGTACCCCGATTTGATTTCCATTCGGGCAGGATATGGATAAGGTGTCCTTTTTGAATATCAGCCTGAACGGTTAAATAAGGTAGGTCTGCGATACCTAAACCATCACGAACAGCATAATAAACGCCTGCTAAATCATTGCTTTTTATGCGTGGATGGTAAGGTATATCAACGGTTTCATCATTTTCTACATGGCATAGATGCCAAAAATATTGATTTTTTTGAGTTCCTAAAGCCACGCTTGGAAAATGCTGTAATTCTGAATAATGTCGAATTTGTTGACCTCGCAGTAATTCTGGCGCAGCAACCAGACAATGCTCAGTTCGAATTACATCTCGCACAATTAAGCTCGAGTCCTGATTTGGTTCAAAGCTTGTTCGGATCGCAATATCAATATCATCATGTAGAATATCAACGCGGCGGCTCGTCAGCTCTAAAGAAATTTCAACTTTTGAATAATCTTTTAAAAATTGATTCAGTAATTTTCTGATTTGAAAATGCATCATGAGGGGAGGACAACTGATCTTAATCAGACCTTGTGGCTCGCTTTTTTGTTTTAGCAACACATTTTCAGCGCATTCAACTTGTGCAATCACCTTACAACATTCTTCATAAAACTCTTGCCCTAATTCTGTCACTTTGAAATGGCGTGTCGTTCGTTGGATCAGATTGACATTAAACTTATTTTCCAAATCAATAATGCGGCGACTGAGTTTGGATTTACTGATATTTTCTGCTTCACTGGCAGCACTAAATCCGCCATGTTTCACGACCAAGTAAAAATAATGAAAGTCATCAAATGAATTGATCAAGACAAATTCAGTCCTATAATGAGATGAAGATTAGAATAGCATCAACACTTCTAATCTTCAGTGAACGATTTACTTCTGTGACGTATTTTGAACGTAGCTGTTGATTAAATTGCGGTAATCAGGAATATGATTGGAAAATAAAGCGCCTAAACCTTCAATATCGTTACGCCAGTCGCGATGAAGTTCACATGCCATTCCAAACCATGTCATGAGTTGTGCGCCAGCTTTGGACATACGATCCCAAGCGGCATCGCGTGTTAAAGCATTAAATGTTCCAGATGCATCGGTAATGACAAAAACTTCAAATTCTTCTGCTAGCGCGGAAAGCGCAGGAAATGCGACACACACTTCTGTGACCACACCCGCAATAATCAATTGTTTTTTCCCTGTTGCTTTTACAGCTTGAACAAAGTCAGGATTATCCCATGCATTGATTTGACCAGGACGGGCAATATACGGTGCATCTGGAAATATTTCTTTGAGTTCTGGAACTAAAGGACCGTTTGGACCATGTTCAAAACTGGTGGTAAGAATGGTGGGTAGGTTGAAGTATTTGGCTGCATCAGCCAGCGCTAATACATTATTTTTAAATTTGTCTGGATCAATATCACGAACCAGTGAAAGTAGACCTGTTTGATGGTCAACTAAAAGTACGGCAGCATTGTCTTTATCTAAACGAATATAGCCTTTTCCCATTTTTGCATCCTCAAGTTTTTGTTAAAAATAAATATGAAAAGAAAGCATCTTTTTCCTATTACCTGGAACGATGCTAGTGAAATTCTAGAGAGTGATGAAGTCTAAATATTGAGATTAACAATACTGAAAATAGGATGATGATTTTAATATATCACTCAATTGTGTATTAATTTTAAGATTGTCCTGTTTATGGAATAATGTGTTGTTAATCCATATCTATAAGCGTTGATCATCAAGGCGTAAAATGAGTCTCAAGAAAAGAATTTCTACCTGAATAGGAGAAACTAAATGAAGAAAGTTCTTGGTATCTATCAAAATAAAAACATGCACTGGGTCGGTGATGGTTTCCCTGTGTACAACTTGTTTTCTTATGATCGTTTGGGACAAACGATTAGTCCATTTTTACTTTTAGATTATGCAGCGCCGTACCGTTTTGAACCAACAACTGCTCAACAAGGAGTTGGTACGCATCCGCACCGCGGTTTTGAGACCGTGACGATTGCCTATCAAGGTGAAGTGAGACATAAGGATTCAAGTGGTGGCGGTGGCACAATTAAAGCTGGTGATGTGCAATGGATGACAGCTGGAGGTGGTGTTCTACACCAAGAATTTCATTCCCCTGAGTTTGCTCATCAAGGTGGTTTGTTTGAAATGGTGCAATTATGGGTAAATTTGCCAGCTCATTCGAAAATGACACCTGCAAAATATCAAGCCATTGAAGCAACAGATATCCAAAGTATTCACTTAGATGATGTAGGGAGTGAATTACGTGTGATTGCTGGGCAATATCAAGAGACAATTGGCGCAGCTACAACGTTCAGTCCTGTCAATGTTTGGGATGGTAAAATTGTGGCGGGTCAAGCACACACATTTTATGTGGCCGAAGGTCATACAACATTGTTGGTGCTACTTTCTGGTGAGCTGATTTTAAATGATGAGCAAACGATAGAGGCTCCAAGTTTGGTGGTGCTCAGCCGTGAACAGATTGATTTTAAGATCCAAGCAGAGCAGGACAGTAAATTCTTGGTTTTAACAGGCCAACCTTTAAATGAGCCTATTGAAGGTTATGGTCCATTTGTGATGAACAATAAGGCTGAAATCATGGATGCAATCAATGATTTCAATCGTGGTAAATTTGGTGTGATGGATCGCTAATTTATCCTGATTTTGATTGCATATAAGAAAGCCCATAACTCCTTTAGAGTTATGGGCTTTCGCTATAAGGTTCTCTATTGATTTTTTTAATATTAGGTCACTTATTATTATCCAGTTTATTATGTGACTCGGTTCTGATTATTGTTTAATCAGAATAGCGCTAAATTTTTGCTTTGCAAAGCCCCTAACAGGGTAAAAATGGAAAAATAAAGAATGTTCTGTATATTTATTTAATGTGTAAGACAATATAGTTAATATTATCATTGAGTTAAGCTTAAAATAAGAAGTGTGTTAAAATGTAACAATAAGTGAATGGCCACATTAAGACAAAAGTCTAGCTTAAATGCAGAATCTGGTATTTTTTAATACCGTATTTAGGTTAACTATCAGTCATAATCAAGAAAAATCATCAACTGATGGGACATAATTTTGGATATTGCAATTATCGGCAGTGGTATGGCAGGACTTGCCTCAGCCAGAATCCTACATGATGCAGGACATAACGTAACGATATTCGAAGCACTTGCTGGGCGCGGCATGGACAGTCACAGTATAGACTTTGATGGGGGCTTAATTGACGCACCATTACGTGTGATGAACCCAAAACTTTGGAAAAATACTTTAAGTTTAGCCAGCTATTTGGGAATAGAAACGTTCCCTGTGCGTACATTTATGGCTTGTAGTTGGTTATTTGAAGATAAAACAGATACTTGGCTAACAACTTCACGTAGCCGGATTGGAAATTTCCCAATTATTAATAACCGTAAAGGGATACAGCAATATGGCTGGCGTCTGGTAAAAGGGATGCTACAACTCAAAACAGCTGTACATCAATTTTTCAAATCAGATAATCAAGACATCACCTTAGCTGAGTTCATGAATCAATACCATATTGAGGAAGTGTTCTGGCATGGTACGGTAATGCCAGTGCTTTATACCATTTGCACATGCCATCCAAAAACGATTGGTGAGTGGCCGGCTAAACCCCTATTAGAATTTGTTCGTCAATTGACTGAAGGTGAAGCTTTATTGCGAATGAAAGGTGGAACACCTGCTCTCGTAAATAGACTGATTGATGGAATTGATATCCATAGCGGCTCACCTGTTGAGAAAGTAGAAGAACAAGGCGATAAAATTTTGGTAGAAAATGGACAAGGTGAAAGCCAATTGTTCGATCGAGTTGTTATTGCAACACCAACACCAGCCATTGAAAATTTTCTGAAGCAACCACAATTTGCAGATGATATTGCGCTATTGAAAAAGTTCCGTTTTGAACAAGGTGATTTGGTTATTCACACCGATCCAATCGTGATGCCACAACGTCGTAAAGATTGGGCAGTATTAAGTTATATGATGGATCGGAATTTTAGCCGCCAGCAATTTACAGTGTGGATTAATTCAATCGAACCAAGCCTAGTCGGCAAAAATGCCGTATTCCAAACTTGGTGTCCTGTAATAGATATTGACCCTAAGAAAATTATTTCTAAGGTACAGCTCACGCGGGCGGTTGTTGATTCAGAAACGGTTGCATTGAATAAACAAATTCAACAACGTCATTTGGATTTAAACCGTAAAGTGTTTTATTGCGGTTCGTGGTCATGCGATGGATTGCCAATTTTAGAATCTGCAGTGACCTCGGCGATGCATATTTCTGAAATTTTAGGTGCGCCATTGCCTTTCGTTGGGCTTAAACCAAAAGTTTCAGTTGCGCCAGAACTAGGTTATTAAATATGGCTTACTCCAAGCAAAGATGGATTGAGAAAGTTTTTGGACATAAATATGCAATAGATGCAAAACGTCTCGGAGATGATTCTCTACTTGCTTGGAGTAATTTAGGTTATTGGCAGAACCAATATGATGATTACCCACAGGCTTGCCAAAGCCTAGCGGATCAAATCGCTGCTTCTATTCAACTCAAACAATCTGATCGTGTTTTAGATCTGGGCTGTGGGCGGGGAGCAAGTCTTTTACATTGGCTTCGGTATTATCAGATTCAACAACTCAGTGCGGTTGAACTACAGCCCGAATGTACCAAACGAATTCAAAAACAATTACCGCAAGTTCAAATTCATTGTGAATCTTTTTTGAATTTAAAAGCACTGCAATTTTTGAATTCATTTGATGTAGTGCTGTGTATAGATGCGGCTTATCACAGTGATTTGAATTCATTTCTCAATTCGACATCTTTGGTTTTGAATTCAAAAGGTCGAATCGCATTTCATTATTTGATGTGGTCAGATGCTTGGCGAGAGTGTTCGAATTTAAAAAAACAACAATATCGTTATTTGCTCAAAAGTGCTGATGTTAATTGGCAAAATTTAATGGGTGAACAACAATTAACACAAAAGCTTATACAAAAAGGATTTACCGAGATTGAAATTCAGGATTTTTCCGAACCTGTTTTAAATGGTTTTGCTTTGCATATTGAAAATAAGAAAATAGAAAGGAAACGTTTTGACTTAGCACAATTAAAAATTGATATGACAGCAAAGTTATGTAGAAAACTCTATCAAGATGGTTTAGTACATTATATTCAGGTCAGCGCAGTTAAAAATTAGACAATAAAAAAGGCTTAATCTTTAAGTTAAGCCTTTTTTGAATTTTATGGTGCCGGCACACGGATTCGAACTGTGGACCTACTGATTACAAGTCAGTTGCTCTACCAACTGAGCTATGCCGGCAACGTGGCGAGAATTATACAGAATCTACCTAAAAAAACAAGCGAAAAAATGAGCAATTAGGTGAATTTAATTCGATTGTGGGATTTTTATCCATTTTTATTTAAATATTTAGTGCGTATACATAAGAATCAATCACTTCACCTGTATTTAAATACGCTTTAACAGGGATGCGTTGATAGCCTGTACCTTCGAATTCATCGAGTTCTTTCCAATGTTGTTCTAGATTGTCTGAGAAAAAGACAAAGCCAGAGACTTGATGTTCGCTTTGATCCAACACAATCCCCGGAAACCCGAGTTCTGCACCCCAACCTTGTTCTTTTAGTGTGCCAAATACATGTGCTTCTGCCCAATTACCGCCAATTTTTTCCATAATATGAGCGTTGGGACGATTTGGTCCTAACGTACCGTAAACAAATAAACTAAGCATAAATAAATGTAGAAATTAAAAAGGGTAGTTTAGCAAATAGGATAAATCAAGAATGAGGACTTTTTATTTCATGATTTTTTGATCAAAAATCGTTTAAAAATTTGAATGGGATTTTTTAAACATATGTCTTTTGATGTCGCCATATTTACCATTTCAGCAGTTTCCGTAGAAAATTGGGAGTATAAAAATAGGGGTAATTTATTATACCCCCAGTTATACCCCCAACTATCTTAGGATTCAATAGGGTTAATTGGAAAGCATAAGGCAATAAAAAAAGCCTAAACCCTTTAGATTTAAGCTTTTAGGACTCTATGAGATATCATAGAAAGTAATCTTGGCGGTGAGAGAGGGATTCGAACCCTCGATACGCGCAAACGTATACACACTTTCCAGGCGTGCTCCTTAAGCCACTCGGACACCTCACCAAGGTGTGCGATAGTAACTAAAAAAAAGCAGACTGCCAAGTTGTAGTCGAACAGATTTGCAGAAAAACTTCTTGGCTAATGATAATATTAAGGAATATAACGTTCTATATTGAAGACAATATATGCAAAGTACTGCAAAAAAAGCAGCCTTACCTGCCACTGCATTGGCAGCATTAGGGGTGGTGTTTGGAGACATTGGAACCAGTCCTCTGTACGCTTTGAAAGAATCCTTCCATGCTGCACATGGCTTAGGAATTCAACCTGAAAATGTATTAGGAATCTTGTCGATTATTTTTTGGTGTTTAATGCTGATTATTAGTATTAAATACATCGCGATTGTTATGCGTGCGGATAACAATGGTGAAGGTGGAATCATGGCTCTACTTGCTTTGAATCTACGCAAGGCAAAAATATCCGACAGTAAAAAAATTTATTTAATTGCGATTGGTTTTGTTGGGGCATCGCTATTTTTTGGTGACGGTATTATTACGCCCGCAATCTCAGTACTTTCCGCTGTTGAAGGTCTATCAATTGCCACCAATGTACTTGATCCGTTTATTGTGCCAATTGCAATCGTGATTGTAACCACATTATTTTTAATGCAAAAACACGGAACCGCGTTTGTTGGTAAATTCTTTGGGCCAATTACGTTACTCTGGTTTTTGTCATTAGGGATCTTGGGCGTCATTAGCGTCGTACAAACACCAATCGTACTCGGTATGGTTAGTCCTCATTGGGCAATTCAGTTTATTTTCACTCATCCTGTACAAGCATTTTTTATTATGGGTGCTGTTGTTCTGACGGTCACAGGTGGTGAAGCCTTATATGCAGATATGGGGCATTTTGGACCGCGTCCAATTCGTTTTGGTTGGTTTAGCGTCGTTTTGCCTTGCCTTGTATTAAATTATGCTGGACAAGGTGCCCTGTTACTTCGTAACCCTGCGGCGATTGAAAATCCATTCTATTTATTAGTCCCAAGTTGGGCTTTGTACCCAATGATCATCTTGGCAACGATGGCAGCTGTGATCGCATCACAGGCCGTTATTTCTGGGGTTTTCTCATTAGCACGTCAAGCAATCCAATTGGGTTATTTACCACGTTTAGGCATTAAACATACTTCTGATTCTGAAGAAGGACAAATTTATGTGCCATTTCTGAATTGGTTATTGCTGATCGCGATTGTCATCTTAATTCTAATTTTTAAAACCAGCTCAAACCTTGCAAGTGCTTATGGTTTGGCTGTGACCTTAACCATGTTATGCGACACGATTTTGGTTGCTGTATTCATATACTATGCATGGAAATGGAGCTTACCAAAGGTAATGCTGTTGATTATTCCATTCTTTATTTTGGAATCCGTACTGGTCGCAGCAGCATCATTAAAAATGTTCTCAGGTGGTTGGGTGCCGTTATTGATCGGTGCAGTCGCGGTTATGATCCTGATGACGTGGAAACGTGGGCGTGAGCTTACTTTTGCTAAGCTTGAACATGACACCCTATCACTCGATTTATTTGTGAAAAGTATTGGGGACAATGTTCATCGAGTACCTGGCGATGCAGTCTTTTTAACCGGAACACCTAATGTTGTTCCGCATGCGATGCTACATAATATTAAGCACAATAAAGTACTACATGAGCGTAATATTTTAGTCACTGTTGTGATTGAAGATGTTCCATTTGTTCCTCAAGAGGAGCGAATTAGTGTTGAAACGTTGAATGAACATTTCTATCGCATCAAAATCTTCTATGGTTTTAAAGATGAACCTAATGTGCCAAAAGCCTTGATTCAGGCTTATGAAGAATTAGGCTTTGAATATGACTTGATGCAAATTAGCTTCTTTATTTCACGTGATCGTATTGTCCATAGTGTGGGAGATGGTATGTCTCCGTGGCGTGAACGCTTATTTATCTCAATGCAACGTAATACTAGCCCTGTGAGTGACTTCTACCAAATTCCAACCAACCGTGTTGTGGAGTTGGGCAGTCAAATTGAAATTTAGGTAACATAAAATCATCAAAAAAGGCACTTTAGAGTGCCTTTTTTATTATCTGGTGATCAAGTGAACAGTTTTGCGACATAAAGTGTCGTTCTTGGCTTTATCTCAATATACAGTTGAATATGGAATTGCTAAGCTTCGCATTCATATTGATTTTGATGTAGTTATGGCGAAGAAAACAACCAAAAAGAGTAAAACACAATTTGCTTTTTTGAGCCAAAATTTTGGAAAAATTGTTCTTGCTTTGATCGCAACAGGCAGTTTCGCGATTGCATTTGGTAATGAAAAAATTTCTAAATTAATTCCTTTGCCATCGAGTCATGGTGCTTGTTTAGAACAATTTTATCGAGATGTTCCTCCTTTACTTACAAAAGAAAGTCTAAAAAAAGATAGTTATGCTTTGTGCTTTAATGATTTTAATGTGATGTATTCAGGTATTTCAAAAACACCATTGTGGTCAGCGGAATACCTTACTCCAGAGCGTTTAAGTATTAAAATCAAACGCGAAGATAGTTTTCACGAAGAAACACGAGTACCTCTCGCTCATCGTGCATTGTTAGCGGACTACCGTGGTTCTGGGTACGATCGTGGACATATGGCACCGAATGGCGATATGAATAATACTGCGGCACAACATGACAGCTTTTCTTTAGCCAATATGGTGCCGCAATCACCGAAGAATAATCAGGAAGTTTGGCGTAAACTCGAAGAAGCAGTACGCTCTATTGTGACTAAACAACATAAAGATGCTTATGTTGTGACTGGACCAATTTTTGAAGCGAAGCGCTTAAAAACCATTGGTAGTGGTGTGATTGTACCGACTGCTGTATATAAGGCAGTGTATTTACCTAAACAGGGGATTATTGGTGCGTACTATGCACCAAATAATGATTCATTACAGGTTAAAGTGGTGAGCATCTGTTATTTAGAAGAAAAGTTAGGAATTAATTTATTTCCACAACTCACAGAACAACAAAAGCGTAATGTTTATCAATTGCCTACATCGGCACAACAAGTTAAAGCCAATAAAGAAATTAGCTATGTGAGTTGGGATAGACAAAGTCAATGTGCTGAAGAAGCAACCACGGCAAGTATTCAAGCGCAACAGCAGCAATTCTCTTCTGGGAAGACACAAACTGATGATGCTAATTTGCCGCAGATTGATGAGGAAACCAAACAAGCTTTAATCAAGCAATTGATTGATGCATTGGTTCAGTATTTTTTACAATTGTTGCGCTAATTTCACAGCTATTCTAATGTGATTATGCTTAACTCAATAGGTGTATACGAGAGCGATAAGGAGTGGAATCAATGTTTAAACCTTTTGAACATGGTGATGAGTACTCAGCAATTTATGACTTGACCCTAGAAAATCAGGTGGATTGTGTAAGTCTATATGGCAATTTGCAAATCACAAAAGATCAAGCAGGTTTAAAGGCAGCGAAAGCTTTACAAAGTTTTATCAACGAAGTGGTCATGGTGTTAGAAGCACAGAGCTTACCTGAACAGATTGAGCGTAAGCCAGAACAAGAAATTGAAAATCCATTTCTATAAAAAAACAGCCTGAAAAAGGCTGTTTTTTTATTCTAAAACCTTAACTTTTTTCACTTGCAACGACTTTATAAATAATTGCGCCAATGATCGCACCTAAAATTGGAGCTACCCAAAATAGCCACAATTGACTCAGCGCTGCTGTCTCAGCAAAAAAGGCAACACCTGTACTACGTGCGGGGTTTACTGAGGTATTCGTGACTGGAATACTAATTAAATGAATGACGGTAAGTGTTAAACCAATTGCAATTGGAGCAAAACCAGCAGGCGCATTTTTATGTGTTGATAATAAAATAATGATCAGAAAGATGGCTGTAAGAACGACTTCAATTAAAAAGGCTGAAGCGATCGAGAAATGGTTTGGAGAGAGTTCTGCATAGCCATTTGTTGCGAAGCCTCCAGTTCCTGTAAAACCTGCTTGGCCTTGCACAATAATGTATAAAACAAATGCCGCGAAGGTTGCGCCAATCACTTGAGAAATAATATAAGGCGCTAAATCTTTTGCTTCTAAACGACCACCTACCCATAGGCCCACACTGACTGCAGGGTTAAAATGCGCTCCAGAAATATGACCAAAGGCATACGCACCAGTAAGCACAGTCAAACCAAATGCGAATGCAACACCTAAAAAGCCGATCCCAAGTTCTGGAAATGCAGCTGCCAAAACAGCGCTGCCACAACCACCAAAAACAAGCCAAAAGGTTCCCAAAAATTCTGCTAAATATTTGTTCATTGTTATCACCCAAATCTTTGTAAAAATAAAAAAGTATGCATCCAAAATTTATTATGGATATATTTAAGCCTTGTGAAGAAAATGTGAATTAATTCACAAAACTGCATATGCTCTTGTATAAATGCTGTAAAAAAAATGATCTGTTGTGAAACCTTTAGTGTGTCTTTAGTTTTATTAAGAATTGTAAGTTATGTTGTTGTTTCGCCATTGTTGTGGTGTTTGGTTGGTCCAAATTTTAAAAGCACGTTGAAAGGCGCTTTGTTCAGAATAGCAAAGTAATAATGCGATTTCTTGTAAGCTCAAATGCGGATCTTTTAAATATTCTGTTGCGAGCATAAAACGTACTTGTTGCACACGTTCTTGAAAGGTCGTGTTTTGCTGTTGTAAGTGGCGTTGTAATTGTCTTACCGATAATCCTAATTTTTCTGCAATAAAATCGATTTGATATTGGTTTTTTTGTAATCCAGTCAAAATTGCATGTTGTAGACGTTGATCGAGTTGAGTGGAATTGGGAAGCTTATCCAATAAAGCTTGAGCTTGTTGTAACAACAATTGCTGTAAAGTGTGATCGCCTGTTCGAAGTGGCTTAAAGGCTTCGGTAACAGGTAAAAGTAGCTGAGTTTTAGGCTGATCAAAACGGACTTTACAGCGGAAATATTGTTCATAAACCGTAATGTTTTTCGGTGCGGTATTCACAAAATGCACTTCGTGTAGATTGATATCTTCACCTGACATAAATAACTTAAGGAATTGCACCATCAGCGCAATTGCAATTTCATCTGTTAATTGGGTTGGGTAGGGTTCTGGAGCTTCCCAGCGGATTGATGCGTAGGGTGGGTTAAATTCAACGACGAGAGGGCTACCATCATAAATTAAGCGATGAAAATCATGATAACGCGCCAATGCTTCGCCCAAGTTTTCACATGACAGTGCGAGATAAGCAATAATTCCTAAATGTTTGGGTTGTACGTGCTCTGCAATTTCTAAGCCTAAACCTATCTTGGGATTTAAACGATTAAGGTCTTCAAGTAAGTCACGCCAAATGACGTAATCAAAACGTTCAAGATTTTGGACTTGTTGTAATTGTTCAGGAATTTCAATATTTTTTGTTTCGCAATAAGCCTTTAATAAATGCCCTAATCCGCCATAAACAGAGCCTGTATAGTTCTTGAGTTGGGACATCCTGTCTACTCCTTATTCTGTCGTGTTTTGTCAATATAAATATATCGTATCGTCAATACTTCGCCTACAAAAATTTATATCTTTAATAAAAATAAGGAAACATTTGGAGAAAACCATGATTAAGGGTTTTATTGCAGGTTTGGCAGTTGCAAATGCATTTGAATGGTTTGCTCATAAATATATTTTGCACGGTGTGCATCGTCCGGGTCAGCCACGTTACAGTCCTGTACCAAAAAGTATGGAATCGCATTGGGCACATCATCGTGAGGTTCGTAAGCAAGAGTTTTCTGATGATTGTTATGTTGAAGGTTTGGATAGCTGGCGTACTCGAAATGAATTAATGTCACTTGCTATTGCGGCAGGTGTAGCTAGTATCGTGTTTTATCCCTTTTCAAAAGGGATGTCGTTGGCAGCAGTTTATAGTGCTGGTAATTATTATTATGTACATCGCCGTGCGCACTTAGAACCTGATTGGGCAAAGCGTACGATCCCTTGGCATTACGATCATCATATGAATTCGAATCAAGATGCTAACTGGTGTGTAACGCGACCATGGTTTGATTATGTGATGGGAACGCGAGTCGTATCTTCGGCTGATTTAAAAGAAGCCAATCCACTTGGTCTACCGTTACCTGCACCACTTTCAAAAGCATTGACGCAAGCGATCGAGTCGGTTTTTCCAGCGAAATGGGTTGAGCAAAAACCAAAATTAGTCAAAGCGCCTGTAGCAGAAACTGAGCAACAAGAATCAGTGGCATAGAGGGAAATGCGACATATGACTATAAAGCATAAGCATTGTGACGAATCATGACGATGCTTTCATGAGTCATGTCGTGAATTGTCAATAAAATGAGTTTTTAATGTCAATATTTTTGTTCATTTTATAGCTATTTTGATTCAAGCATTTGAAATGCACAGAATTTTCAAAATGACAAGATTCACGTTTACCCTCTAGCGTTGTATAAACGCAGTTTCCATACCTTGCTCAGCAAGGTATTTTTTTGCCTGTTAGTTTTGTAAGCTCAAACCTGTGAGTAAGTAACGTCCATCACTATCTTTAAATTCTGGTGAATATTGAAAACAGATTTTCTGTTTAGGTTGAATTTGAGCCATGATTGGCAAATTTTTAGCAACAGCACGATTACGTGCAAAAACAAAAATTTGTCCTTGTTCTGTTTTAAACTCATATAGTATTTGAGTCCAATTACCATTCCTTGAATAATGCTCAATGCTTTGGTGTTGATTGAAAATTCCACAGTGGTGTTCTTGCTTGGGGTTATTCACTGCAAAATAATAGTAAATTTGATGAGCATAAACGTATAAAAAAATGATACTGGGAACACTTATAAGAGAAATTACAACACTGAGAAAAACAGACTCCTTATGTTTGAGCCAATAGATAATCAGGCCTAGACAACCAAAAAGAACAATCCAAACTAAAGTTTCATTCATATTTTTTCAGCTAAAGATTTAGGCGTAACTGAAAGCTACGCCCGTTATAGGCTTTAGAGACGCATTTCAATCCCTTGCTCAGCCAAATATTGCTTAGCTTCTGGAATCGTGTGTTGACCAAAATGGAAAATTGAAGCAGCCAGTACCGCATCTGCACCACCTTTCAAAATTCCGTCAGCCAAATGTTGTAAATTACCTACGCCACCTGATGCGATGGTCGGAATATTGACACGATCATTGATTTGACGCATCAAGGCAATGTCATAACCAGCTTTGGTTCCATCCGCATCCATACTGGTAATCAGCAATTCGCCCGCACCGAAGTCAGCCATTTTCACAGCCCATTCAATCGCATCAATTCCTGTCGGCTTACGACCACCGTGAGTGAAAATTTCCCACTTGTTTTCGCCAGTTTTTTTTGCATCAATTGCGACCACAATACATTGTGCGCCAAAACGTTGAGAAGCTTCTTGCACAAATTCAGGCGTAAATACTGCTGCCGAGTTGATACTGACTTTATCAGCACCCGCATTTAGTAATAAACGAATATCTTCAACTTTACGGACACCACCACCTACAGTTAAAGGTACAAACACGCTTTCAGCCATACGTTCTACCGTACGGTAAGTCGTATCGCGTCCATGATGGGTAGCAGTAATATCTAAAAAGGTAATTTCATCGGCGCCTTGTTCGTTATAACGACGTGCGACTTCAACAGGGTCACCTGCGTCACGAATATCAAGGAATTGAACGCCTTTGACGACTCGACCATTATCAACATCTAAGCAAGGGATAATACGTTTTGCGAGCATAAAATTTTCCAAAAAATCGCCAATAAAGAAAGGGGTGCTACACCTTCATGGAGGGAACAGGTATTCTATCAAACTTCACAGCTATTTTTTGCAGGTTTTCCATGTCGGTTTATACCCCGTTGAGTTTAGAAGAAGTTCAAGCATTCGCTGAGCCTTATGGTTTAGCAGTGATTGGCCTGATTCCAATCCAAGGCGGTATTCAAAACACCAATTATTTTTTGGTGGATCAATCACAGAAACAATATGTTTTAACGGTTTTTGAAGAATTAGATGCTGAGGGAGCAGGTGAACTCGTCCCAGTACTCGATTGTTTAGGTAAGGCGGGTGTGCCTGTAGCAGTGCCCTTAAAATATGATGGTCAGGCGATTCATAGCATTGCAGATAAACCTGCTCAGATTGCACCTCGTTTGATGGGTGAACATCCTGAAGAAGCCAGTATTAAACAAATACAGGCGATTGCTCAAGCGCAGGCAAAATTGCATTTGGCTTTGCAGGGCTTTCCTTTGGAACGTGATTTTAACCGCAATCATCAATACTGGTCTGAAGTAGCAAACCAATTACGTCCTCAATTGATTCAAGCAGATCAACAACTTTTAAATCAGGTATTTCAATTATTTACAGTGATTACGCAAGCATATCCAAACAGACCAACAGGCTTTATTCATTCAGATTTATTTCGGGATAATACCTTATTTGAGGGTGACCAATTACAGGGCATTCTTGACTTCTATGAGCTGAATCAAGATGAGTGGCTGTTTGATATTGCGATTAGTATCAATGACTTCTGTACAGCTTATCCACAAGCCCATTTGGATATAGAAAAAGCTGAGGCATTCTTAGGTGCTTATCAAAGCATTCGCCCACTGACACAAGATGAATTGGCTTGTATGGATATTTTCCTAGCAATGGCTGCTTGTCGTTTTTGGAGTATGCGTTTACAGGTCGCACAGAAAAATGCAGCAGAAGGGCGGACCGGTGATGATATTTCACAAAAAGACCCTATGGAAATGCGCATGATGTTACAAAACCGTTTACAACAAGTTTTAGGTTTAGGGTAGGAATATGCGAGATCAAGGGCGTTTAGTTGAATGGTTCGATGATAAAGGCTATGGCTTTATTCAACCGAATGATGCACATAAAGATCGTGTTTTTATCCATATCAAAGACTTTGCTCGCACAGGGCCGCGTCCAATCGTGGGGTGTGCCTTAGAATATTTAGTCATTTTGGATGAGCGCGGTCGTTATCGCGCTCAGCAAGCAACTTATTTAAAAGCATCACAAATAATTGAACACCACAGCAAACCTGCTCAGCCGACATCTGCCAAGCGTTGGTCGGCGATGCAGGTGAGTATCGTGATTTATATCGTTTTTATGCTGATTGCAAGCTTTAGTAAATTGCTGCCGCCCTATACCTTGTTATTTGTCAGCTTAATGAATGTATTGAGTTATTGGTTGTATGCGCAAGACAAAGAAGCGGCACAATTGGGGAATCGACGTATTCCAGAGCAGACTTTGCATATCGTGGATTCTTTGGGTGGTTGGTGTGGAGGATGGATTGCTCAACAAAAACTGAGACATAAAACACAAAAACAACCGTTTCGTAAGATTTATTTCTGTACCATAGTCTTTCATATATTGTTGATATGTTGGTTAATTTCTCCACTCAATGTGTTTTATTGATTGGGAGGGGAGTTTTTGGAGATAAATAAAAATGAATTATTCCGTTGATCAAGATCCAAACCGTACCTTAACTTTGGTTCTCTATGTCCTTTATATCATTGCGATTTTTAGTGGTGGTTTGTTGGCGATTATTGCTTTGATTATTAACTATGTAAAACGTAGTGATGTGCAAGGTTCAATTTTTGAGAGTCATTTTACTTGGCAAATTCGTACCTTTTGGTGGTATTTGGCTTGGAATATCATTGCATTTATCCCATTTTTCTTTCTGTTTTTTACAGGCGATAATGCCAATGCTTTTGCAGGTGTCGCACTCTCAAGTACTATATTTTGTGGGTTAGTGATTTTTGCTGCATGGGTGTGGATTGTATATCGAGCAATTCGAGGTTTAATTGCATTAAATGATAATAAGCCAATGTATCAATAAATTGGATCAACTATGATTATTGAACATGTACATTTGAATATTAAACCAAATCAAAGTGAAGATTTCGAATTAGCCTTTCAAACTGCGAAAGAGATTATTTATCCAATGGAAGGTTTGAATGCTGTTCAGCTCATTAAACATGTCGAAGACCAGCATCGCTATATTTTGATGGTCTTTTGGGATCATATTGAAAATCATACTGAAGGTTTTAGGAAATCTCCTGAATATCAGCAGTGGAAAGCATTATTACATCCATTTTATGATCCAATGCCTGTAGTAGAATATTATCAACCGCATATATTATTAAAAAGAAAGCACCCTAGGTGATAAAAAGAGAGCTATTCAGCTCTCTTTTTTCTTTTCTAATATTTTGAATTTTAATTCACTGACTAAAACACCAAGCACCACTAAACACCCACCGAATAAAGCCAATAATGGCAATCGCTCGCCTGCGATTCTTCCAAACACACCCGCCCAAACAGGCTCACCTGCATAAATAATTGCAGCACGGGTTGGATCGACCATTCGTTGCGCCCAATTCATTACAAATTGAATCAGTGCACTGGCTAAACCCAAACTAATCACTAGAATGCTTAATTGCCATGAAAAACTAGGAATATTATGTTCGCCAACCAATGGCATACTGGCAAATGATAAGAATGATGCAACAGCCAATTGAATAACGGTGACTCGTCTTAAATTAACTTTTCCTGCGAAATAACCAATCAAAATAATCTCAAGTGCAATCACAAAAGCACAAATTAATGTAAGCATTTGTCCATAGCTTAGACTGATATTGGAGATACCATTACCAGTTAAAAGAACTAGTCCAATAAAAGCGAGTGCTGTCCCTAACCATGTCATGAGAGAAGGTCTTTTTTGGAAAATAACCCACATTAAAATTGGGACGAGAGGTACATACAGTGCGGTTAGAAAAGCAGATTCACTACTTAAAATCGTTTGTAATGCAATGGTTTGGGTGCCATAACCAATCGCAATCACGGTACCAATCGCCGTTCCTGCTAAAACCTCTTTTAGATTTAATCCACGCATTGATTTCATTGAGATTAAAAAAATCGCCAAGGCTGCGATAGCAAAACGACAGCCCACAAAAAACATAGGGCTACTAAAATTCAGGGCGTATTGCACCGCTAGAAATGTTCCACCCCAAATCATGGTAATGAAAATAAGTGCAAATTGAGCTGCTTTGGGAGATTGAGATAAAGTTGTCACAACAACAAACCTAATATGAGAGTGCAATATATTGCACATATTGTATTATTTTATAGTTTTGTGCAATATATTGCACTTAAATTAATTTGATTACGAATGTAAATGAGCCAAGCTGAAACTGTTCTGCAATATGTAGGAAAAAATATTCGTTATTTCCGCGATCAATCACAACTCAGCCAACAAGAATTAGCGGATCGGGCAGGTGTGAGTCGGCGGACTATTGCTGCCTTGGAAACAGGACAAGTAAATATTAGTTTAGCCAAGTTAGATGCGATTGCTGCTGTTTTGGCTGTCGATTTTAAAAGACTTGTGAGTAATCCTGAGCTTAGTGAAAACGCAATTGTGAATGCGCTTGCATGGCAAGGAAAAGCTCAAGACAGCCATGCGACACTTTTGGCTGCTGTACCAACACATACCCAAACTGAGTTGTGGAATTGGTCACTTGCGGTAGGAGAGGAATATTGTGCTGATGCAGATCCAATCGGCTGGAGAGAACTCATTTATGTTTTAGAAGGTGAGTTAAGCCTTGAGTTTGAAAATGAAACTCGTGTGATTTGCGCAGGTCAGTCAATGCTTTTTGAAAGTGATGTGAGCTATCGTTATATTAATCGTGGTACAAGCGTATTAAAATTTATTCGTAATGTGTTGTATTAAATAAAAAAGAAGCTACCGAAAAGATAGCTTCTTTTGTACTGAATTAAAGACGATTATCATCCAACAAGAGCTGTGCTTCACGAAGGTTTAATGTGCCTTCATAAATTGCGCGACCTGTAATTGCACCTAAAATGCCTTGCTGACCTTTTAAGTTGCGAACATCATCCAGATTGGTCACACCACCTGAAGCGATCACAGGTAAGCCAGAGTATTGTGCTAAATGAACCGTTTGCTCAACGTTAACACCTTGCATCATGCCATCACGTGCGATATCGGTATACACAATACTTGAAACACCAGCATCTGCAAAACGTTTTGCAAGATCAGTTGCCTTCACGTCAGTTACATTTGCCCAGCCATCTGTCGCAACCATACCATTGATTGCATCAATACCAACAATGATATGACCTGCAAAGCGTTTGCATGCCTCTTCAACAAATTCAGGTTCTTTTACTGCTTTTGTACCGATGATGACAAAAGATACACCTGCTTCCAAATAATGTTCGATGGTTTCAAGTGAACGAATACCACCACCAATTTGAATTGGAAGTTCTGGTTGTGCGCGTGCAATCGCTTCCACCACAGGTTTATGAATTGGCGTACCTGCAAAAGCACCATTTAAATCAACTAAATGTAAACGACGTGCGCCTTCATCAACCCAATGTTGTGCAGTTGCGACAGGATCATCAGAGAAAACGGTATCGTCTTCCATACGACCTTGTTTTAAACGAACACATTTACCATCTTTCAGGTCAATTGCAGGGATGATTAGCATGCTTTCGCTCCTAGCGTCATCATAAAGTTTAAATTGGCTACATATTAACAAAGTATTGATCAATCGCTAAGCCTTGTATGCTGAACCTTGAAGTATTCTTGCAATTTGTTGTTGAATTTGAGGAGGCAGTAACTGCTGATGATATAGGTGTTGGTATATCAACAATGCGGCATAAGCATCGGCGGCCGCATAATTGATTTGTTGAGGACTTAGTTGTTTGACAGACCAGTTTGAAGTACTGATTTTTTTGCTTTTGGCAAAATAGCGTTGGAAAATTAGAGCAATCGCAGTTTGTACGCCGACTTGAGCGTTATAACCAAAACTCGAAAAACTCTTGGAAAGTTCAATCAGTGATTTGGGTTCAATCCCTTTACGACGGAAACTACTCAGATCATTTTTTAAGCCAAAACCAACTTTGAGTTGATGTTCATTTTCTAAAATAGGCTTTAAGAAATTAAGAATGTCAGGCTTTACTTGGAACAGATAGGCTTTTTCATGTGTTGAAAGTTGAATTAAATGGGGGCCTGTAGATTTCTCACCGACTTTGAAGGTCGGTTTAGATTCGGTATCAAATCCGAACACAGCAACGGCGTGAAGTTCATTTTGAATTGCCATGCATTGTTCGAGTGTTTGAATCACTAAAATATTTTCAGCACTTAGATTTTGAAATGCAGGTAATGCACGGATTTGTTCTTTGCTTAAATGAGCTGTTGCTTGCTGCATTTCCATTTCTGAAACTCAAAACTTTTGGTTGAGCTTAAACGGTTTTGTGGCAATGAAAAAGCCAAGTTAGAAAACTTGGCTTTTAAATGTTATGGATTTAGTTTGATTAAACTTTATCCGATCTAGGTTGGTTCATTTTTTGAAAACTAATGAGGAGCAGACATTGATGCAATCGACATCAGAATGTTAAGAATCAAACCTAGAGGGAATAAAACGGCATAAATCGAACCTAGGACTTTTTCCCAACCTCTGGTTTCTCGAACTGGTCCAAAATTATTAGGACCTTCTGTACCCTTGGCGCACAATAAATAGAGAATAAAAAATAAATTGATGACAGGGACGATGATCAATAGCCCCAACCACGCACTTCGATTGCAGTCATGTAAGCGACGAATAAGGAAAACAATTGAAAGATATAGAAGTATAAGCCCAGTCAAACCGCATATAAGCATAAATAAAACAGTATATTTAGCGAATGCATCTGGATCGAAAGAATTTGCTAAAATAAGTATAGGGATGCCTATGGCAACGAAGAATATAAGGTTCATTAAGAATGACCATCCCAAATAGGACAGTCGACTAAAACGACCTAGTGGGCGCAAAGGGTTATCAGCGATTGTTTGTTGAATAGATGAATTCATTTTATATGACCTGAATTAAGTGTTTTTATACGGTTGTTAAAATCTAAAAAATGTATGCGTAAGAATTATAAAGACAAAATTATAAAATGATAGTTATTCTTATTTGAAACAGATCAAACGATATAGGGCGTTTGATCTGTGATCAGAATGGACTAGATTTTCCATTCCACAAAGTTTTTTAACAACTGTAAACCAGCCGTATGACTTTTCTCAGGATGGAATTGGGTCGCGAACAAATTGTCTTTGTGAATTGCGGTACAGAAGTTCACGCCATAATCACAAGTTGCCGCTGTGATCGCTGAATCTTTTGGTTCTACATAGTAACTATGCACAAAATAGAAACGCGCATCTTGTTCAATGTTGTTCCACATCGGATGGCTTGGATCAAGTTGATGTACTTGGTTCCAGCCCATGTGAGGTACTTTCAAGTTTGGAGTTTCTGGAAAGTGTTTAACAACACCGTCAAAAATACCTAAGGCATCGACACCGCCATTTTCTTCTGAACTTTGCAGTAGTGCTTGCATGCCGACACAAATGGCTAATACAGGTTTGTTAAATGCAGCTTGACGCACCACCTCATCGATCCCTGCTTCATGCATGCCTTGTATACAATCACGCATGGCACCTACACCAGGAAATACAATTTTATCTGCTTTAGCAATCAGTTTTGGATCATTGGTCACATCGACAGTTGCACCCACATGCTCTAAAGCTTTTGCTGCAGAGTGTAAATTACCCATACCATAATCAAGTAAAGCAATACGTGTCATTACAAGCTACCTTTGGTCGAAGCAATGGTATTTTCTGCACGTGGATCAATTTCACATGCCATACGCAATGCGCGAGCCAACGCCTTAAACACACTTTCGATCTGGTGATGGCTATTCTTACCCTTTAGATTGTCAATATGCAGGGTCATTAACGCATGGTTGACAAAACCTTGGAAAAACTCAGAAAACAAATCGACATCAAACGTGCCGATACGAGCGCGAGTGAATGGAATATCCATAAATAAACCCGGACGACCAGATAGATCAACAACAACACGAGAAAGTGCTTCATCAAGTGGTGCATAAAAATGACCATAACGACGTAAGCCTTTTTTATCACCTAAAGCTTGCGCAAAGGCTTGTCCCAAGGTGATTCCACAATCTTCAACGGTATGGTGATCGTCAATTTCTAAGTCACCATCGCAATGAATATCGATATCAAATAAACCATGACGCTTGATTTGATCAATCATATGGTCTAAAAATGGAACTCCAGTGTTGAGTGTGCCTTGACCTGTACCATCGAGATTGAGACGAACTCGAATTTTGGTTTCGTTGGTATTTCTTACCACTTCACTGATACGTTGCGTCATGGACACGTTCCTCAAAAAACGTCAAAAATGATTGAATTAAAAACCAATATTTCGCTGTGACGAAAAAGTGACAGCATCATAGTTTGCTCAGGAGGGTTTATCAATGCCTATTACCGTACATGCTTACAGTACACTAGATAATCTAGGAATTCGTACTCAGCTCGAGCGACTCTACGATACCAGCCCAGAGTTTGGTGATGGGCAAGATGCAATGGAGCAACTTGCGCAAAATCTACAGCAATATACCACAGTTTATACCGCTGAATTTAACACCAAAATTATAGGTGCAATTTGGGCAACAGGACAAGGTGAAAGCCGTGTTTTAGAATATATTGTCGTACATCCATCCAATCGTGGACGTGGGGTTGCAGAGCGTTTGGTTGAAGAAGTGTGCCGTATGGAAGAGGAACAAGGTGTAAAGCATTTTGAACCAGGTTGTGGTGCAATTCATCGTTGTTTATCGCATTTGGGCAAAATCTAGAATTAAAGTCTAATTGGTTTGCGATTTGCAGTAAAATTAGACGTTTGATAGAAAAATCCACAAATTTGCTTGACGCACGTGGGTAAACATTGTTTAATACGCCCACTTTGGCGCGATAGCTCAGTCGGTAGAGCAACGGATTGAAAATCCGTGTGTCCCCAGTTCGATCCTGGGTCCCGCCACCATAATTTGTATTTTCAATCCCCGATCCCATCGGGGATTTTTTTTTACCCAAAATTGATTGCGTGAAAAATGGGCAATCAAATCAAAAGCTCATGATAATTATTGACTATTGAGCTGAGATACGGCTTAATACACCCCATTGGCGCGATAGCTCAGTCGGTAGAGCAACGGATTGAAAATCCGTGTGTCCCCAGTTCGATCCTGGGTCCCGCCACCATATTCAAAAAGCCCTAAACTCAAGTTTAGGGCTTTTTTTATGCATGAAGCAAAATGGGATGTGTTTCGATCAAAAAATCTGTTTATGAATAAAAAGAATATGCTTCTCAAATTAACTTAGTTATCTGAATAAAAGAAAAACAATATGCTTATACATATATTATTTTTACTGAAGATAAGTTATGCGAAAGTTGCTTGGGTTTACACTTCCTACATTATTTTTATCCGCTTTATCATCATCAGCATTCGCGACAACAGGTTATTTCATGCATGGCTATGGGGTTAAAGCTCAAGGAGCTGCTGGGGCCTCTATTGCGGTATTTAATGATGCTTTGACGATTGCAAATAATCCTTCTGGATTGGCTTGGTTAGACAGTCGTGTCGATATTGGCGCGACTATATTTAACCCTAAGCGTTCTGCTGAAATTGAGGGGAATTTGGCAGGCGCCAACGGTCAATACAGTGGCAATGGGCGTGAATATTTTGTTCTACCTGAATTTGCGATAAATAAGCAAGTAAATGATACGGTTGCTTTGGGTTTAGCGATTTATGGTAACGGCGGTATGAATACTTCCTACAAGAAAAATCCATATGCAGCTTTTGGGAATACAGGTGAGGCAGGGGTGGATTTAGCGCAGGTTTTTATTTCTCCATCTGTGGCTTGGCGTTATAGCGAAAATCAATCCATTGGTATTGCGACCAACATTCTTTATCAACGATTTGAAGCTAAAGGAATTTCAGGTTTTGCACCATTTTCTGTTGATGGGCAAAAACTGAGTAATAATGGTAAGGACTCTGCTACAGGCATAGGTGTTAAAGTCGGCTGGAGTGCCAAGCTAAATGATGTCCTAACCGTTGGTGCAAATTATTCTTCAAAAATTAAATCGGACAAATTTGATCAATATCGCGGTTTATTTGCACAAGCTGGAGGTTTTGATGTGCCGGAGAGCTATGGGGTAGGGGCAGCTTTTCAATTGACGCCTGCATTAACTGTATTAACCGATATAGCGCGTATTAATTATTCTGATGTAGATTCAGTTGGAAATCCTTTTAGTCTAGCTTCGGTGATGGCGGGGAATGGTTTCGGTTCAGAAAAAGGTCAGGGTTTTGGTTGGAAAGATATCAACATTTACAAGATTGGTGCGGCATATCAAGTCAATCCACGAGTGACGATAAGAGCTGGATATAGCCATAATGATCAGCCAATTCCCCAAGATCAAACGTTCATGAATATTCTTGCACCTGGTGTAATTCAAGATCATCTCAGCGTGGGGGCGACGTGGAATATTGATCGTGCACAGGAGCTTAGTGTCGCATATACCTATGGTTTGAAAGAAACCGTAAAAGGAAGTCAATCTATTCCTTTGAACTTTGGAGGTGGTGAAGCTAACCTTGAAATGGATCAGCATATTTTAGGTGTTTCATATGGTCTGAAATTCTGATCAAAACGAAAAAGGCCGAATCAAATGGATTCAGCCTTTTTCAAGATGTGAAGCAAAAAAATTAAGCGGTTTTTGCTAATTTTTCGTTTGCTAACATATGACCTGTTTCTTCAAAGTTCGCATGCCATGACAGTGCTTCACGGAGAATATGAGGTGTATGGCCACCGCGTTCGCAGGCACGATCAAAATAGTCATTTAAGGCAGCTTGATAAAGTGGGTGTACACAGTTGTCAATAATCACACGTGCGCGCTCACGAGGTGCTAAGCCACGTAAATCTGCTAAACCAACTTCAGTTACCAGAATGTCAACATCATGCTCATTGTGATCAACATGGCTTACCATTGGTACGATTGATGAAATATCACCACCTTTTGCGATTGACTTAGTAACAAAGATTGCAAGGTGAGCATTACGCGCAAAATCACCTGAACCGCCGATACCATTCATCATTTTTGTACCGCAAACATGCGTAGAATTCACGTTGCCGTAAATATCGAATTCGAGTGCTGTATTAATCCCAATAATACCCAAACGACGTACGATTTCAGGGTGGTTAGAAATTTCTTGTGGGCGTAATACTAATTTATCTTTGTAGTGTTCAAGATTGCCAAATACGCGCTCACCACATTGTGCAGATAGCGTAATTGAGCTACCAGAAGCAAATTTCATTTTTCCAGCATCAATCAATTCAAAAGTACAGTCTTGTAATACTTCAGAATACATGACCAAATCTTCAAAGTTAGAATCTTTAAGACCAGTCAAAACAGCATTTGCAATTGAGCCAATACCTGCCTGTAAAGGACCTAGGTTTTTCGCTAAACGACCTGCAGCAACTTCTTTTTCAAAGAAAGCGATGAGGTGGTTTGCAATCCCTTGAGTTTCATCATCAGGCGCAGTCACAGTTGAAGGTGAGTCTGCCGTATTATTAAAAACGATGCCTACGATTTTTGCTGGGTCAATTTGGATTGCAGTTGAACCAATACGATCATCGACTTGAGTTAATGGAAGTGGGGTACGTGTTGGACGATATGTTGGAATATAAATATCGTGTAAGCCCTCAAAGTTTTCACTCAATGAGGTATTAATCTCAACGATTACTTTTTCAGCAAAAATTGCGAAACTTGCAGAGTTACCTACAGAGGTTGTCGGTACGATATGACCATCTTCTGTAATCGCAACAGCTTCAATCACAGCAATATCTGGACGTTTAAGCTGTTGATTACGCATTTGCTCAACAGTTTCAGACAAATGTTGGTCGATAAACATTACTTCACCATTATTAATGGCGCGACGTAAAGTATTGTCAACTTGGAATGGCATACGACGAGCAAGTACACCTGCTTCCGTTAATTGTTTGTCTAAGTCATTTCCTAGGCTTGCACCTGTAATTAATGTGATTTTTAACGGATTTTTTTTAGCTTGTTCGACTAATGCTTGTGGCACAGCTTTAGCTTCTCCAGCACGAGTAAAACCACTCATACCAACCGTCATATCATTTTTAATAAAGCGAGCAGCCTGTTCAGCGCTCATCACTTTGTCATGTAGGGTAGCAAGGCGAATACGACTTAAAGACATGATCCATTCTCAATATACTTCTTAGTTAGATATGGATTTTAGCGTTAAAACTTGAAAAGGGAATTGGACTACGGCTAAGGTCTAATATGTGAAATGCGTGATACTTTTTCAGAGATAAAAAGAGTTATTTTTCCATCACGAATTGTTCTAAAAGTGTCCAGTTATGGTCTGTTTAATTTTATCAATCGCATTCGTTTGAGATTCTTCAAGATTTTCATGGTTGAGTGGAAGTGAAATTACCACTTCTAAACCACCTTGCTCGCGATTGCGAATGCTAATTTGTCCCTGATGAATGTCAACAATACGTTTTACAATAGCTAAGCCGAGGCCACTTCCTTGAATCGTACGCGCTGAATTACCACGAACAAAGGGTTGCATGAGTTCTTCAACTTGATCTGGTGGAATACCTTCACCATGATCAGCGACAGTAATCAGAATATGATCATCAACATGGCTTGCCGATAATTCAATTGGTTCTGCGCCATAACGTTTGGCATTGTTGACTAAATTCGCAATCAAACGTTTTAAGGATAGACTTCGCGCAGGGATGATGGGGAGCTCTTGTGCTTCAAAACGAATATCTAAGGGCTTAAATTGTACAGCGACTTCTTGAAGCAATGTATTGATATTGGTTTGTGATAGTTCTTCATCAGATCCATCTCGCATATACGAAATAAATTGATTCAGAATCGCATCCATATCATCTACATCGTAAATTAGACCTTCGCGGAAAAACTCATCTGGGAGCATTTCTGCGGTCAGGCGAATACGCGTCAGTGGCGTACGTAAATCATGTGAAATCCCTGCTAGCATGATTTGTCGATCGCGTTCAGTTTGCTCAAGCGTATATACCATATGGTTGAATGCTTGGTTTACTTGACGTATTTCGAGTGGCCCATGATTGGTGTCAAGATAAGGTGCTTTACCAGTTTTACTGTAATTGTTGGCAGCATTCTGTAATCGACGTAATGGTCGATTCATTTGTCGGACTAGAATTAAAATAATAATTGAAGAAATAATTGGAACGCCAAATAGCCATGCTGCAATCAGTTCCACGCTGTAGTTAGTATACGTTTTTAATGGTTCACGCACCCAGTTACCATGCATTTCAGGCGTTTGAATCCAAATACGTGGTATCGGTTTGAATTTAAAATATACAGTAACGTTATCAGCGTTATCGACTCCCAGCTCTTTCGCAAGTTTATTTTCGATTTGGTTGGTAAATAACTCGGCCAAGAATTTATCTTCAATTTTTGGAAATTCTTTGGGGTCAGTGATGTATTCAATACCAATGCGGTTTTTAAGCCATGTATCGACATCAACTTCTGTATCGCGATGTAAAATACGGATATCTGGATTATTGACTAATTCAAGTTCAATGGCGAGATAACGCGCATGTTGTTGTAATTCTGGTAAATATAAAGTTCGCCAAAAGAACCACAAGGACATAAACAAGCTAAAAACGACCGTGAACAATACCAAAATCGTGGTACGCATGGCCGCAGAACGTGGTTTAATTTTATCTAAAAAACGTTCCCATTTTGTTCGCGGTCTTTCTGAATAAGTCGCAAAATCTGTAAATGCTTGTGGATCAATTGGTTCAAGTTTCAACGATAAATTTCCTAAGCTTACTCTGCGCCATCTGGAACAAATACGTAACCTACACCCCAAACCGTTTGAATGTAACGGGCACGCGCAGGATTATCTTCGATTAAGCGACGTAGACGAGAGACTTGGACATCAATCGAGCGTTCCATAGCACCCCATTCACGACCACGTGCCAAATTCATCAATTTATCACGAGTTAAAGGTTCGCGAGGATGTTGAACCAATGCTTTTAATACTGCAAATTCACCTGTCGTTAGTGTCACAACTTGACCTTCACGCGTTAAAGTACGTGTAGAAAGGTCAAGCGACCATGGACCAAAACTTACGACTTCAACTTGTTGACTTGGTGCACCTGGTACTTCACGGACTTGGCGACGTAAAACGGCACGAATTCGTGCTAATAGCTCATTTGGGTTGAATGGTTTTGGTAAATAGTCATCTGCACCCGCTTCCAGACCCGCAATACGGTCAGAATCACTACCACGTGCAGTGAGCATAATAATAGGTGTGTCGATATTAGACTGACGTAAACGACGGCAAATACTTAAACCATCTTCAACAGGCAACATAAAATCTAAAACGATAAGCGAAAATAACTCACGTTGTAGTAAACGATCCATTTGCGTTGCATCATGGGCTGTTTTTACCACAAAGCCTTTATCTTCTAAAAAGCGTTGTAATAGGGTACGCAGACGCACATCATCATCGACCACTAAAATGCGTTCGACGCGATCTGTCTCATGATGTACGGTTTCCGTCGATTCGGCAGGTACAACTAAACTCATGATGTGCTCCTTTATCGTTTATTGTCATCGTCTTTATGCAATGCTAGGGAGTATACGATTCATTGCACAGTTTTGGCTATGTTATAAAGCAACAAATATTGCCAATAAAATCAAGAGATAGATACCAAATGTATACAGGTAAAATTATGACAATCGATCTATTTTTCAATATTTAGGCGAAAAATTCTTAGTATTTTATAAGTATTTATCAATTAGCATAATCTACTCTAAAAATATTCAAAAAAACAATAGTGGATTTTATAGTCACGGACTTTATAATCAGTGCTTTTAGACTTAACCCTTGTGGAATCAATCACGATGACTGACTTAGTTCAGCAGTTGGCAAATGAACTTGCCGTACGTCCAAACCAAGTAGAAGCTGCTATTCGTTTAATTGATGAAGGCGCTAGCGTTCCTTTTATTGCACGTTACCGTAAAGAAGTCACGCAGGGCTTAGACGATACGCAATTACGCCAACTCGACACACGTTTAACTTATCTACGTGATTTATACGAGCGTCGTGAAAAGGTGATTCAATCTTTACAAGAACAAGATAAATTAAGTGATGATTTATTGGCGCGCGTGAATGCAGCAGAAACCAAGAATGCCTTGGAAGAAATTTATGCACCGTACCGTCCAAAACGTACCAGTAAATCATTTAAGGCAAAAGAAGCTGGTTTAGGTCCAATAGCTGAAAAAATTATTGCCGATCAAGTTGATCCGACTGAGGCATTGGCAGGTTTTAGTCATGAAGACTATCCAGATGTCGAAAGCCAACTTGATGCAATTCAGCACATCTTGATTGATGACTGGGCACAAAATATTGGATTAACCACTGAATTAAAACAAATTTTCTCTAAAACAGCAGTTCTTAAGAGCGCAGTTGCTTCTGAAGAGAAAAAAGAAGTCGGTAAAAAATTCCGTGATTATTTTGAGTTTTCTGAAAACCTAAATAAATTACCTTCGCATCGTTTATTGGCGATGTTACGTGGTCGTCAAGAAAATGTATTGGGTTTAAAAGTGGACGGCGAAGATGATACGCCGTTAGCTCGTATTGAAACTGAATATAATCTTGATCAAATTCAGCCACAAAGCCGTCAAGATTATTTAAAACAAACTGCAAAATTATTTTGGCTTGGTAAGATTCGTCCGCAAATCGAACATTCATTATTGACTGATAAGCGCTTAGCTGCTGAAGCTGAAGCAATGGATGTGTTTGCTGAAAATCTACGTCATTTACTTCTTTCTGCACCAGCAGGTGGTCGTACTACTTTAGGTGTTGATCCTGGTATCCGTACAGGCGTAAAGCTTGCGGTTGTGAGTGACGCCGGTGATGTTCTAGCACATAGCACGATTTACCCGTTTGCACCGAAAGAGGATAAAGAAGGCTCAATTGCAGAGCTCGCTCGTTTATGCAGAGAGTTCCACGTGGAACTTATTGCGATTGGTAATGGTACAGCGAGTCGTGAAACCGAAGCCGTTGTTGCTGAGATGATGGCTGCAAATACTGATTTAAAACTCACGCGTATTACGGTCAGTGAAGCTGGAGCATCGGTTTATTCGGCAAGTGAACTTGCTTCTCAAGAATTACCAGAGCTTGATGTTTCAATTCGTGGAGCAGTATCGATTGCTCGTCGTTTACAAGATCCATTGGCTGAACTCGTTAAAATTGATCCTAAATCAATTGGTGTGGGTCAATATCAGCATGATGTGAATCAAACTGGTTTGGCAAAAACACTGGATGCAGTTGTTGAAGACTGTGTGAATGCGGTGGGTGTGGATGTGAATACCGCATCTCCAGCGATCTTGGCATATATTGCAGGTTTAAATAAATCGATTGCACAGCAAATCGTTGAATATCGTAAAGAACATGGTCGTTTCGATAACCGTCAAGCCTTGAAAAAAGTGCCACGTTTAGGTGAGCGTACTTTTGAACAATCAGCAGGCTTCTTGCGTGTTCAAAATGGTTCTGAGCCATTGGATGCATCAGCAGTTCATCCAGAAAGTTATGGCGTGGTTGAAAAGATTGTTGCAGCAAAAGCCACAACAGTAAAAGACATTATTGGTAATACTGAAATTATCCGCCAAGTCAAAGCAGATGAGTTTGTCGATGACAAATTTGGTTTGCCGACGATTCAAGATATTTTAGCTGAACTTGAAAAGCCGGCTCGTGATCCACGTCCAGAGTTCCGTACTGCCAAGTTCCGTGAAGATATTACGGAAGTTGCGCAACTGACTGAAGGCATGCAGCTCGAAGGTGTGGTGACCAATGTGACTAACTTCGGCGCGTTCGTAGATGTGGGTGTACATCAAGATGGTTTAGTGCATATCTCTGAACTTGCAAATGAATTTGTTTCTGATCCACATAAAGTGGTGAAACCAGGTCAAATTGTGCAAGTACGTGTGATGCAAGTTGATGTGGAACGTAATCGTGTGAACTTAAGTATGCGTGCAGAGGGCTCTGCGCCTGCTAAAGCACCACGTCAGCAACAGCGTCCACAGCAAGAGCGAACTGAACGTTCAGAGCGTAAGCCTCAAGGTCAACGTCCACCGCGTAAAGAAGGTGACTTTAAGCGTCCACAAAATAACAAGCCAAAAACTGAAAAACCGCAAGAGCAAAAAATCGGTGGTTTAGGTGCTTTGTTATTACAAGCAGGGATTAAAGGCTCTAAATAAGTGTTTAACTGTAGCAATTTTAACAGTTGCTCAGGCTAAAAGTAGATTGTAATTCACAGAACTCCCTACCGGGAGTTTTTTGATGCCTTAATGATCAGTTTGATTTTTTAACGACAAAAGTTGTTGTTCGCGTAATTCAAGCTGTATAACATTCTTGTCATTTGATGCAGTTTTTAACGTTTGAATATCATGAACAATTTCGTTCAGTAGATTTTGATAATTGTCAGTATTCAGAATTTGGGCAGCGAGTACAGTACCTTCAGTTTCAATATTATAATTTAAGCTAATTTTTCGTAATAAATTCAAAGCAAATGGAGGGCATAGTAATATATCAAGTAAGAGTTGCATGACCTTTGACCAAGATAGTTGTAATACTTTTCTTTTGGTGATCACAAAAATAATTGAAAAAACATTAAGCAAATAAATGAGACTAACCGTAATCGTAAGTGCGATATAGCCAAATTTAAATATAATCAGAATGGGCAGAATGCCTATCGTTAGCCAGAATAATAAAATATTAAGGAATTGTAATGGTCGTAGGGTTTTGCTGATTATTTTTATATTGTCCTCACTATCTAAATGAGTTGGTGAAGAAATGTTTTTTATTTTCCAAGCACATTTAAAAATAAGTTGGTGGGATAAAAATAGATTTGGAATAACCAGATATTTATTAAAGCAATTTAGCGTTTTTGAAATGTGCTGGAAATTAAAGATGGGGCGAATACCCTTTGTAATATTGAATTCATTATAAAAATAGAGTTGAGCCGAGTCATAAATATAGAACCCGACTATCCCAATCACAATCAATATGTCGAAGGGTAAATGCATTTAAAATTTATTTCTTTTTGAACAGTGAACTTATCCATCCACCGACTGCAATTGCGCCAACTGCAATAAATTTCCATGCTGCCGCAAAGAAAGTGGCAACAATTGCCCAAAATCCTTTTTTTGTTGCGACAACGGCAGCCCCACCTGCGATTAATGCAGCTAAACCATATTCTGCAACTTTATCACCTTCACGATATTCAGCATATTTCTCACCAAAATTATAATCAAAGCCTTTTAGGCTTGATTTAAATTCATCAATATTTTGGGTGAGATGTTCTTCATCTGAAACCAGTGTTGCGCTGGTCACACCTGTTCTTCCTAAGATACGAATCGTGTAGTTGATCGCTTCAGAATTAGAGTCATCACGTATTTTTAATGCCCATTCTAGACGTTTGGTTTGGTTATCATAATGCGGTGGTACAGCCCAACCAACAGTATAAAGTTTTGGTAAACCTTGGCGTGTACGTTCTTCATTTGAGGGGGCATCAGATTCTTTTAATTGTTTTAATAATGCATCAGCATCAATTTTTTCATCATCTTTGACATAACCTGATGGATCAAAATCAAAAGTAGCCCACCATGAATTATCTGGTGCGACTAAAATATTAGTACTGCCACTAGTCAAGTTCCCTGTGAATTCTAAAAATTTGTCTGAATTTATTGGGTCTAAAAAACCTTCATCTTTCAGCGTATTTAAAGTCGCAACATTGGCGACATTTTCTTTTTTGGGCCCTAAATGCCAATCCAATTTTGCCATCGGATTTTCTTCAGTTTGTTGTGCTGGAGCTGCATTGGATATTGTTTCTTCTGTGGATGCTGATGCATAGGCATAACTTGGTATAGAAGTTGTCCCTAATATCGAAAGACTCAGCGCAATTGCATAGTTTAATGGCATTAATTTTTTTTGGTGCAAAGGATTAAACATAAAAATCTCACAATCATTATTAGCTATTCGTTTTATTGCAATTTATTACATAAATTATGGGTGCATTCTAAAATACTTTTTATCAGAAGTTAAATTAATTTTAAGGATATAATATTTATTTATAGGGTTATTTAATTCAACTGAATATTTTCTTTGATTATCATCTTAGGATTAATTCGATTTTAAAGCCCTTGAATTGAATGGATATAATGATTTTAAAAACCTTTTATTGAAATGTAGAGCTAAATTATTTTTAGTACATAGCAATTTTGTTCTATAAATCTATCTAAATCGCGTTAACCTGAAATGATGCATACATGCCTTAGGAGGTCGTGATGTCGCGCAGACCTCGAGAACAAGTTGATTACTTACACCTAAAAGAATTAGGTGGTTTGGAAATGTTGAAAGCCAGTTACTTTCAACAGGAGTTCTCTCGGCATGTCCATGAAGGATTTTGTATCGGTGTCATTGAAGAAGGGGCACAGCGATTCTATCGAACAGGTGGTAATCATGTTGCGCCACAAGGCGATATTATTTTAGTGAATGCCGATGAAGTGCATACAGGCTCATCAGCAGTGGAAACAGGTTGGCGTTACCGTGCGATTTATCCGACTCCTGAAATTTTCCATGAATTAACCCGTGATCTCACTACTGTACACGGCACAGCACCGTGGTTTAGAGAAGCGGTGTTACATGATGAGGGTTTAGCACAGCAATTACGATTACTTTTTGATTTACTTGAACAACCGAATAATAAGCTGCTTAAACAAACATTATTTTTGTCGACAATTGCTTGGCTAATCTCAAAATATAGTCAAACCAAGCCTCAAGCCACTGATCTGAGCAATGCCAAACAACGTATTTTAAATATCAAAGAATTAATGGCGAGTATGCCTGAGCAAGAGTTTTCCCTCATCGAATTGGCGGAAATGGCAAATCTCAGCCAGTGGCATTTTTTACGTCAATTTAAAAAGCATGTTGGACTCTCACCGCATGCATGGCTTATTCAAGCACGTTTACAGAAGTCACAAAAATTATTAAGACAAGGTTTGAATTTATCCGAGGTTTCACAGCAATGTGGTTTTTCTGATCAGAGTCATTTTAGTCGGCATTTTCGTCAAACGTTTGGTATTACACCGGGCGGTTATACTACAACCCTCAAATAAAACCGCAATTTTATACAAGCTTCATGGAAGCATTTTTGGCATAGTCTAATCTCGTTAATGAATAATTGTGATGTTAATGTTAGGTGAAAGCACAGATGACACTCCGATGACCGAATCACGGGCATTTTTAAATGGAGTGATCAAAATACTGCCATTGTGTTTTGCGGTGTTGCCGTGGGGTTTACTCGCGGGTTCAATGGCGATTCAAGCAGGGCTAACGACTTTACAAGCGATTGGGATGTCTGCATTGGTCTTTGCTGGTGCAGCACAATTAATGACATTAGGTTTAGTCATGGCAGGAACGCCTGCAATCACAATTATCATTTCTGTTTTTTTGATTACCACACAGCATTATTTATATGCACTGTATTTACGTGAAGATATTTCTAAACAGCCTTTAAAAGATCGTTTGATGTTGGGCTTTTTATTAACTGATGAATTGTTTGCAGTGAGTATTAAAAAGCAACAGCATTATATTCACTATCTGTTAGGCGCAGGACTTTGCTTTTATTTATGTTGGGTTCTGTTTAGTGCTTGTGGGGTCTTTCTCGCTGCCGCAGTTCCTAATTTAGATCAATATCATCTCGATTTTTCCATTGTTGCGACATTTATTGCAATCGTGGTTCCATTTATTAAAAACTTAAATACTTTGGTTGGGGTATTGGTTTCAGTGATTCTCACCGTTGTTTTTCTAAGCTTAGGTTTTAAAAGTGCTGCGATTATGGCAGGTGTGATTGGAATGTTTGCGGCAACCTGCTTGCAGAATTTTAGGGAGCGTACAGCATGACTTGGTTTCTCCTGATTATTCTCGCAATTGTGGTGTTTATGAATCGCTATATTTTGCTTGAACCGAATCTGCCTTTGCGTTTACCCAAATGGTTTCAACAGTCTTTGCAGTACTCCGCACCGTGTTTGTTATCGGCAATTGCAACACCGATTGTTTTTATGGATGAACATGGTGTATTTCGTTCGACTTTACTGAATCCGTATTTTCTTGCCACGATTTTAACGATTTTGATTGCGTATAAAGTCCGTCATACCTTTTTAACGATTATTTTGAGTTTGGCGTGTTTTTATGGATTGGTGTTTTTGTTAAATTAAAAGATTGGGAGCATATAGATTATGCTCCCGGTTTTTATTGCCAATGTCTTAACGCGTGGTGTATCCACCATTGGCGAAAATCGTTTGTCCTGTGATCCACCAACCATCAGCCACTAAGAAACGTACTAAGGGTTCAATATCTTCAATCTTGGTTAAACCACCCAAAGCTGATGCTGACTGATGATAAGCCACAGCTTCTGGCGCTTCCTGACTGTAGAAAAAAGGTGTATCCATTGGACCAGGCGCGACAGCAGTGACAGAAATACCACGTTCACCAAACTCTTTCGATGCAGCACGTGTGTAGTGTTCTACAGGGGCTTTTAAACCCTCATAAGTGGAATAAAGTCCTGTATATGCAGCAAGTAAACTGGTGACAATGGTACAGATTTTTCCATTTGGATTGAGATGACGACCTGCCGATTGAATAAAGAAATAGGCAATTTTGTTGTTGATGTCATTCATGCTGTCGAATTCTTGTTCGGTGGTGTCTAAATACGGTTTTTTGAGCACACGTCCGACAGTATTAATTGCGATATCCACACCGCCAAACTCTGCTTTGGCTTGAACAAATAAGTCTTCAATGTTCTGAATATTGGCTAAATCTGCTTGTATCAAGATTGCTTTAACCCCCAGTGCTTGCACTGCTTGTAAGGTTTCTTCAGCATCTGATTGCGTTGCTGCGCTGTTGTAATGAATTAATAAATTTGCCCCTTGTTCAGCAAATTTACGCGAAATTAATCCACCTAAGTTTTTTGCACCACCAGTAATCAGTACCGTTTTTCCTTTTAGATTATGTTGTGACATTGCTTTATTCCTCATGTTGTTTTTGCATAAAAAGCATCCTAATTGAATTTATTTGTTTGAAATAGTTGTTAGTATTGAACTGATTGTGCAGGAAAGTTGAATAATAAAATGGATAAAATTGAGCGTTTAAAGATTTTTTGTCTGGTGGCTGAGAAACAGTCTTTTGCTCAAGCCGCGTTGCAATTGGGTTTGCCTCGTTCCAATGTGACTTATGCGATTCAAGTTTTGGAAAAAGAATATGAAGTATTACTGTTTTATCGAACTACCCGGAAAGTTGCATTAACGCATGAAGGCAGCTTGTTTTATGAGGAGGCAATACGTCTGGTAGCTCAACTTAAGGAGTTGAATCGTTTTAAAACTCAGGTACGTAGCCAAGAGGGCAGGATCAGTATTGGCATGCCGAAACGCTTGGCAACACAAGTGTTGATCCCTCATCTATCCGCATTTTATCAACGCTATCCAAAAGTCAAAGTATTGATTAATGGCAGCGATGATTTTTCAAATTTGATTGAACAACAACTGGACTGTGTGGTGCGCGTTGGGCAGGTTCAGGATGAATATTTACTGATTCGACCCATTAAGAACACTCAAATTTGGACATTAGCTTCGCCTAAATATTTGGCAGAATTTGGTCATCCCCAAAACTTCAATGAATTAGAACAGCATTTTGCTGTGGATTATCATGTGGCAAAGCATTATCGAGAATTAAGCGAATTAAGCTTTCAGAATCACTGTGTCAAAATGCCTTACCGTTTACTGGTTGAAAATACGGAAGCTTATATCCAAGCAGGTTTAGCAGGTATAGGTTTAATTCAAATTCCTGAATTTGATGCAAAATCTTATGTGCATAAGGGACAGCTAATACGTCTATTTCCTGATATCCCAAGCTCAGAATTGCCTGTAAATATTTTGTTGACGGATCGACAATATCGCCCAAAATATTTTCAAGACTTTATCGACTGGTTAGATGAACGACTTAAAAATTTGCTTTAGCTTTTGTAGGAACAACAGCTCAGCTCACTTTGACATCAGCATAAATTTACAGTAAAACTAGAAATTAGAGTAATTACTCTAATTTCTATAGGTGAATAAAAATGCAGATTGGTCGACAAGCATGGATGGCTCAAACTTCAGGTGATTTGTCTTTAAAAGATCGTATGACCTTATTGAGTCATAGCCTATTCCCTGTACTCAAACAAAGTATAAAAATGTATGCTTTAGCGGGTCGCTCTAAGCAAAAACATCAGTTTTTGAGTGTGGATGACTTATATTTGCCTGATAGTCATGATGTCAAACTGGCAATTGAAAAGATGCAATCCTGTAGTTCAGTGAGTTTACAGAATCATTGTTTAAGGACTTGGCATTATGCCGTTGCATTTTCCAAGATACAGCATTTAAAACATGATGCTGAATTATTGGCAGTATCTTGTTTGCTCCATGATTTGGGCATGACTGAGCAACATTATCAGCATCATGAAAATTGTCGTTGTTTTGCAGGACAGGGCGCTTATGCTGCTCAAGGCTGGTCTTTAGCGCAAGGATGGCAACTACCACGTGCAGATCAATTATTTGATGTTATCAGTATGCACATGAATCCTTATGTTGCGGTTGATAAGGGCGTTGAGGCACATTTGCTACAGCAAGCTGCCAGTTGCGATGTGATTGGCAGTCGCGGTTTTGAGTTTTCTACACAATTTAGACAACAATTATATGCGCAATATCCTCGTTTAGACTTTAACCAGAATATGATTGAATTTACTCAAAAAGAGGCAATTATTCGTCCAAAATCACGAACAGCAATGGTAGTAAAAAGTGGGTTTAAGCAATTGGTTCGTTTGAATCCATATCTTGATTAAACGATCAGAAATAAAAGAACCACTTTTGCGAGAACAGAAGTGGTTCAAATGAATCATTGATTTATTAGTGATCATGCTCCAAATATTCAGGTTTTTTTGGTAATGCCAAACTACAGAAAAAACAAATAATTAGCATGAAAATAACATAAATAAAGAAGATATTTTCAATGCCTGCATCTTTAAATATCAGGGCAACTGATGGTGCTGAACCACCAAATAAGGCATTACCCACCGCATAAGAGAAACCAACCCCTAGGGCACGGACATGGGGAGGGAACATTTCAGCTTTGACTAAACCACTGATCGAGGTGTAGAAGCTCAACAACATCATCAAGAAAATGAGTAATAAGGTGATGATAATAGGTGAATTAGCAAAACTCCGCATACCCATGACCATGACTGGATAAATAAAGATTGCACTCAACAAGCTGAAAGCGAGCATGGAAGTACGGCGACCAATTCGGTCAGAAAGCATTCCAAAAAATGGTTGTGCTAACATAAAGACAAAGAGTGCAGTGGTCATGATGAAACCCACTGTTTTACCATCGATACCAATATTGGTGAGATAGGTCTTTGAATAAACTGTCACAACATAAAAAGTGAGTGAACCCGCAGAGGTATAACCGACAACTAAGAGAAAGGTTTTCCAATGCTGCTTTAATAGAGCAATTAAGCTTCCTGATTCTTCGCGTTGAGCATCTTCATGGGAAAGAGTTTCTTCTAAGCGACTTCGTGCCGCTAAAGAGAGTAATGCAGCAATCCCACCGATCACAAATGGAATACGCCAACCGCCATCATTTAATTGTTGCTCCGTCATAAAACCAAGCAAAATAACACCAAGTAAACTGGCTAGGAGTTGTCCACCAGATAGCGTGACATATTGAAATGATGCAAAGAATCCACGTTGCCCTTTTAACCCTAACTCACTCATATAAGTGGCGACAGCGCCATATTCACCGCCAACGGATAGACCTTGTAATAAACGAACCATCAGCAGTAAAAAAGGGGCAAACATTCCAACTTGTTCATAAGTCGGTAATGCGGCAAAAAGAAAAGAACTGAGCGCCATAAGGCAAATTGAAATCACCATGGATTGCTTTCGACCATGTCGATCCGCAATACGACCAAACAACCAACTGCCTATTGGTCGCATAAAGAAACTGGCCGCAAATACTCCCCAGACATAAATGGCTTTGGTGGTTGAATCCATATCTGGAGCAGTTAATGCATGAGTAAAATAAGCAGCAAAAACGGCATAAATATAAAAATCGAACCATTCAACGAGATTCCCTGATGCTGCACCGACAATGCCTTTAATACGGCTGAGTCTTTCTTCCTTACTATATGTTTGGTTCATTCCTATTCCTTTTGTAATCCCATCAGGTATTTTTTATTTAACTTTTAATCAATGTTATATACCGCTGAAAAACATGAAAATGACACTATTTTGTATGCTTTTTATAGCGATATTTTAAATAAAAAGAGATTTTAAGGAGGTAGGAATGAAACTAAAATGAGGAAATAAAATTAAACTTAGACTCTAATATTCTGAAAAATAATTAATTTATGTCAGGAATAGGGCAATCTGCTCTAAGTGGGCAAGCAGCCCCTTGAGTAAATCGACTTAACATGGTTTTGATATGCAGTAATTGTGAAATTTTTTCATCAATCATATTCAGCTTGTCTTGAAAAATATCGTGTACTTGAATGGCGGGAATTTCTCCTTGCGCTGTTAGTGCCAAAATTTGTTTAATTTCAGTGAGAGAAAATCCTAAATTTTTTGCAGTTCGTATTAATTGTAATTGTTGTAGTGTTTGTTCTGGATAATCCTTATAGCCATTATTGCGGGTGATAGACTGAATTAACTGCATTTTTTCATAAAAACGGATGGTATCTCGGCTTAAATCAGTTTGTTTTGCGAGTTGTCCAATTAACATGATCTCATCCTTATTATTTTCAAAGTGCAATAAAAAATTGCTTGACCATAGAGTGTACTCCATCCTTTAGCCTATTCCTATCTTCAAAAATAGGATCTAAAACATGGAAAATAATCCGATAAAATTTCATCAAAAACAGATTGCCCTAGTTGCTGGAGCAACTGGATTTGTTGGGCGATTTTTAATTGCAGAATTATTAAAGAATGGGCATCAAGTTTTTGCGTTGTTACGACGTCAGTCAGTACAACAAGCGAGTTTAGAACAATGGTTCAGTGCTCAACACATCCCTACACACAGCCTCACATTTATTCAAGGTGATGTGACTAAGCCTAAGCTCGGAATGAGCGAGCAAGATTGGGAAAAATTAAGCTCAGTGAATACGTTGTATAACAGTAGCGCGCTTTTTTCATGGAACCTGAGTATGCAACAAGCGCGTGCTGTGAATGTAGATGGTGCATTAAATTTACTGACTTGCGTAACACAACATTGTCATTTACAACGTGCGCTACATGTTTCAGGCTATATGTTGACCATACAATCACATATACAGCAAGCAGGCGTGCGTTTGGAACAACCCAACCGAACCGATTGGCAAGCAGTGTATCAACAATTAGGTGCATATGAAGCTTCCAAAATAGAGGCTCATTACGCTTGGATACAATGTGCTGAAAAGCTTTCGATTGATTGGACGATTATTCATCCTGCTACAGTCTGTGGAGATGCTTTATCGGGTGAAATCCCTCGCAATCAACCAATTGCTCAAATGATTGATTTATTAAAGCGCCGTAAAATGAGTGCAATTCCTGCAACACCAAAACATTATCTGCCTTTGGTGAGCGTAGATGATCTATGCCAAGTAATGGTGCGAGCTGCAACAGATTCAGGTTTAGTGAACCAGTCCTTATTAGTTGCCTCAGAGCAGAACATTCCTTTGTCTGAATTGACGCAAATGATTGCTCAACAATTAAATGTCTCCGCACCGAAACAACATGTGCCGCTGGTTATTTTACGATTAATTTTGAAATGGACATGGTTGGCAAATCAATTAGAAATGTCGGCTGAGATGTTAAGTTTTTTGAGGACTGAACAACTGGATTTAGAACCACTTAAACAATTTAGACAGCGTTGGGATATAAAGACAGGGGATTTAGCGGATGCCATTGCAAAAACAACAGATTGGATGAAACAAACAACATCCACAAAAATTGTTTAAATCATAAAAAAACAGCGTATCTAGAGATACGCTGTTTTTAAAATCGGAATCACAAGATTACCAGTGTTCACCTGGGAACAAGCGTGCATAGGCACGTTGTACAAGATTTAATTTCTCTTGCTCACCTACAGATGCTGTAGAGCTTGGGAATAAGTTAAATCCGATTGACATCAAAATATTATTTACATCTGGTGCAATCGCATAAGTAATCGATGCAAGACGACCTAAGTTGGTTGCAATCTTCTTCGGACGTTTCACAATCGCATAAGCAATCAAATCCGCTGCTTGTTCAGGAGAAAGCGTTGGTACATATTTATAGATTTTGGTTGGTGCAATCATTGGTGTGCGCACTAATGGCATATAAATCGAAGTGATTGCAATTTTGTGCGAGTGAACTTCAGCAGATAAACAACGGCTAAATGCATCTAGTGCTGCTTTTGATGCAACATAAGCAGAGAAGCGGGTTGCATTTGCAAGTACACCAATCGAACTGATATTGATGATTTGGCCATCTTTACGTTGCATCATGTGTGGCAACACATTTAACACTAAACGAACTGCACCGAAATAATTCAATTGCATAGTACGTTCAAAGTCATGGAAACGATCAACAGATTCATGTACAGCACGGCGAATTGAACGACCTGCGTTATTAACCAAAATATCAATGTGATCAACAGCAGCTAAAATTTCTTTTGAAACTGCATCAATTGATTCCATGTCGTTAAGGTCACATGGAAAAACAGAAGCCTTTCCGCCCTCAGCTTCAATCTCAGCTTTGACTTCGTCTAATTTTTCTTTAGTACGAGCAAGCAACAAGACATGAGCACCTGCCTGAGCGAGGTATTTTGATACCGTTAAACCAATGCCACTTGATGCACCAGTGACAACAATAGTTTTCCCGTCGACTTTTTGTTGAAAAAGTTTTTTGAGTTTTGCGTTCATGTAAGTTACCTACATTAATCAAGCTGTTGTTTGCAATGCTTTTTTATTGCGATTAAACATTGCACTTTATTTTGTATTAATATTAACCGATTTTTTTTGTTTGTCTAGTGTAAATATTTGAAATATAATAAATTTTTTAGAGTAAAAACTCTAAAACTAAATATAGGGATAGTTGAAAAGGAAATAAGTTTTTAGTTTATTAAATAAAAAAATAGCCTCTACAAGAGAGGCTGTTTGATTTACTGGCGTTTAAACGTGAGCGAGGGCTTGATCTAGATCTGCAAGCAAATCATCAATATGTTCGATACCGATCGAAAGGCGAACTAGATCTTCGCTGACTCCAGCAGATTTAAGTTCTTCAGCATTGAGTTGGCGATGGGTTGTGGTAGCAGGGTGACATGCTAAGCTTTTGGCATCACCAATATTGACCAAACGCGTAAAGAGTTGTAATGCATCGATAAAGCGAGTACCGCCCTCTAAGCCATCTTGCACGCCAAAAGAAAGAATTGCTGAAGGTTTACCTTTCACATACTTTTGTGCCAAATTATGCTGTGGATGGTCACTTAGACCTGCATAATTGACCCATTTTACTTTTGGATGTTGTTTCAAATAATTTGCAACTTTCAGTGCATTCTCCGTATGGCGCTCCATACGAAGGCTTAAAGTTTCTAAACCTTGTAAGATCAAAAACACACTCAGTGGACTAATCGCAGCCCCTGTATTGCGTAACGGAACAACGCGTGCACGTGCGATATAAGCAGCTTCACCTAGAACTTCAACATAATTCACGCCGTGGTAGCTTGGATCTGGTGTATTCAACGCTTTAAAACGTTCAGGATATTTGCCCCAAGGGAATTTGCCACTATCAATAATGACACCACCAATACTGTTGCCATGTCCGCCAATGTATTTCGTCAGAGAATGAACCACGATATCCGCACCAAATTCAAATGGTTTCAATAAAGCAGGAGTTGCAACAGTATTATCTACAATGACAGGGACACCATATTCATGGGCAATTTTGGAGATTGCTTCTAGGTCGATGATATTGCCAAGAGGGTTTCCGATCGACTCAACAAAGACCAGTTTGGTCTTATCATCAATAATAGAACGTAAAGCTTCGGGATTCTGATAATCAAAGAAACGAACTTCAATCCCTTGTTTCGGCAATGTATGCGCAAATAGGTTATAAGTACCACCGTATAAAGTGGATACAGATGCAATATTGTCACCTGCTTCAGCAATCGTTTGAATCGAATAGGTGATCGCTGCCATACCTGAGGCTAGAGCCAATGCACCAATACCACCTTCAAGCGCTGCGAGGCGTTGTTCAAGCACGGCAGTGGTTGGATTCATAATACGGGTGTAAATATTGCCCTGAACTTTTAAATCGAATAAGTCAGCACCATGCTGTGTATTATCAAATGCGTAAGACGTGGTTTGATAAATAGGTACAGCGACAGCCTTTGTAGTGGCTTCTGGTGAATATCCCGCATGAATGGCTAAAGTTTCATCTTTATAGGTCATGATTACATCATCTACGTGAGTTAAATACTGATCGAGTGTAGCCGAAAAGCTATCCAAAATGGTGCATAATTTATGCGATTTATTGCGTTTTTATTCATATAAACAAAATATTAAGCGATTGAAGGCGATAATTCTGTTATGAAGACAAAATTGTGTAATGTCTTGAAAAAGAAAATCCTTTGATTGGATGAAACAAAGATGATCTTAACTTCATGTTAATCCCGTTTTCAGCGTATAATACGTGCGATTATTTTTCGCTTTTTGCGATTTATTGGTTTTTCAATTGAGGAGTCCTGCGTGGCCCAATATATTTATACGATGAATCGAGTGTCGAAAATGGTTCCGCCGAAGCGCGAAATCTTAAAAGACATCTCTTTATCATTTTTCCCAGGCGCAAAAATTGGTGTGCTTGGTTTGAACGGTGCAGGTAAATCTACCTTACTCCGTATTATGGCTGGCGTAGATAAAGATTTCTCAGGTGAAGCACGCGCACAACCAGGAATCAAAATCGGTTACTTAGAACAAGAGCCGCCACTCGACCCAAGTAAAGATGTACGTGGAAACGTTGAAGATGGCGTACGTGAAGCGCTTGATGCTTTAGAACGTCTTGATCAGGTTTTTGCAGAATATGCAGACCCAGATGCAGATTTTGATGCACTTGCAAAAGAGCAAGAAAAATTAGAATCGATCATCCATGCTTGGGATGCACACAATCTGAATAATCAGCTTGAAATTGCTGCAGATGCATTGAATCTTCCAGCTTGGGATGCAGATGTATCATTGCTTTCAGGTGGTGAGCGCCGTCGTGTTGCATTATGTCGTTTATTGCTCTCTAAGCCAGACATGTTACTTCTTGACGAACCGACGAACCATTTAGATGCTGAATCAGTGTCTTGGTTAGAGCGTTTCTTGAAAGATTTCCCTGGTACGATCGTTGCGATTACGCATGACCGTTATTTCTTGGATAATGTGGCTGAGTGGATTCTTGAACTTGACCGTGGCATGGGGATTCCTTATCAAGGTAACTACTCTTCTTGGTTAGAACAAAAGAATGCACGCCTAGAGCAAGAGAACAAACAAGAAGAATCTTTTGCGAAAGCATTGAAAAAAGAACTTGAATGGGTTCGTTCAAATGCCAAAGGTCAGCAAAAGAAAAACAAAGCGCGTATGGAGCGTTTTGAAGAGCTTAACTCTCGTGAGTTCCAGCAGCGTAACGAAACTTCTGAAATTTATATTCCACCTGGCCCACGCCTAGGAAATAAAGTTGTAGAAGTTGAAGGCATCAGTAAATCATTCGATGGTCGCTTACTTTACGAAAACTTAACGTTTACTGTACCTCCTACAGCGATTGTGGGTATCGTGGGTCCAAACGGTGCGGGTAAAACCACGCTATTCCGTATGATGACCGGTGAACAGCAACCAGATACAGGTACTGTGACTTTAGGTGAGTCGGTTAAAGTGGCTTACGTTGGTCAGATTCGTGACACCTTGGATAACAACAAAACTGTTTGGGAAGAAGTTTCTGGCGGTTTAGATATCTTAAAAATTGGTGATTACGAAATTGCATCACGTGCTTATATCGGTCGCTTTAACTTCAAAGGTCAAGATCAGCAAAAACGTGTAGGTGAATTGTCTGGTGGTGAGCGTAACCGCTTACAACTTGCCAAGATCTTACAGTTAGGTGCAAACGTTATCTTACTGGATGAGCCATCGAACGACTTGGATATCGAAACTTTACGTGCGCTTGAGGATGCAATTCTTGTATTCCCAGGTACTGTGATGGTGGTATCGCATGACCGTTGGTTCCTTGACCGTATTGCAACACACATCTTGTCATTTGAGAATGAACAGCCAGAATTCTACACAGGTAACTATGCAGAATACGAAGCATACCGTCAGTCTCGTTTAGGGGATACAGCAGCAACTAAACGTACAAAGTATAAAAAGATTACAGGTTAATTTCCTGTCTAAAAAAACCAGCTTTCGAGCTGGTTTTTTTATTTTCAGAAATTATAAATAGAAACCAAGGATTGTGCGATAAAGCTAAATTTCAGGACGATCTTGTTTTAGTTTGTTTAATGTAATTTTATTACATGTACTTTACTTGCTATAGTGACCCAAATTTTGAACAGTTGGTGTAACGTGCAACGTTCTGCTGTATTTATGACACTCTTGCTGAGTTTGTTCATGTTCCAAAGTTTTTGGAATGTGGCGGCAGCTTTTTGTGCACATGAACAGCCGACTGAATATCGTACGTTGAATCATTTTGGGCATCACATGCCTGAAAATTTAGATGCTTCTGGAAAACATGCAGTAGTTGCAGATCAAGATGCTTCTGATTTACCCATGCCGTTAAGTTTGCAAGATCATCATGATCATTTGCCATCTTGTTTTCATGTCGTTGTGACCGAAGCGCAACAGCAGTTGAATGAACCAATTTTACAGACGCATGAAATAGAACAAAAATATTACTGGTCTAATTTGTACCAGTCGCCACATTTATCACAACTCACCCCGCCGCCTGTATTCACCCCGCTATAGGTGGGGTAGCCGAAAAATAGCCCACCGCAACCTTATTTATTTGCGGGGCTTTATATGTCTTTAAGTTTAAATCAGCGTAGCTATGCATTGAAAAAGCGTACGCTTAAAAATCATCTGCTTTTATCATCATTGAAATGGTCAATTTTGAGTATTGGCTTATCAGTGGGACTTTTAGCTCAAGCAGTTTCAGCTGAGTCCTTACTCAATGTGAATCAATCGCCAGCAACTGTTGCGCAGCGAAATAGTAACTTTGAACAAATTCTTGAGCAAATTCGTGCTTATCAAGCCAACCAATCCAATTGGCAAACCCAACAACAGATGGCGAATGTACAGCTCAAACAAAGTGCTTTACTTGTGAATCCAAGCATTTCAATTGAGCAAACTGGTTTACAGAGTAATCAGGATCAAGAGCTTGCCATTGGTATTTCACAGCCATTAGATTTATTTGGTCAACGTCGTGCAGCACAAAAAGTTGCTCAGCTTTCAGCAACTCAAGTCGATTTAGAACAGCAACGCTACAATGCTGAACTTGAATTGATTGTGCAATATGCATGGTCACAAGTGGCATTATTTCAATTGGAAAAGTCTTTGATTGCAGAGCAATTACAAGTCAGCCAAGAAAATTTAGACGCAACGATGAAGCGTTATCAAGCTGGCAATATAGCTCAAGTTGATGTTGAGCGAGTTCGTATTGCACATTTAGAAAATCAGCGTATTTATCAACAAGTAGATCTACAACTTGGAGTTGCACAGCAGCAATTAGCAAGTTTTTGGGGCAGTGACCTTAATCAATTTGTGATTGCTCCAAGTGTCAATGAGCTTTGGTCTCGTGCCACAGTCGTAAAAACTGACCGACAAGATATAGAGAATTTATTTGAGCGAGGTTTGCAATTAGAAACTCAGCGTCAACAAGCCAATATTGATCAGCTCAAAGCAAAATCTCGTCCTCAACCGATTATGTCTTTAGGTGTAAATCGGACACGTTCGGCAGATCAAAATACTGAAAATCAAATTCGTTTAGGGGTAGAGATTCCGCTCAATATCTTTAACTCACAAAAATACGGCATTCAGATTGCGGAAGCGAAGCAAACACTGATTCGACAACAACAACGTTTTTATCGTCAGCAAAATCAGTTGGATATTGATGTTCGTCTTGCTGAACTACGTGGACTACAAACGCAATTTAAACAGTTAAATGACCAACAAGTACCTTTAGCGATACAGGTTCAGCAAAAGACTTTGCAAGGTTTTCGCTTAGGTAAATTTGCTGTTACGGATGTGCAACAAGCCACAACTCAGTTACAGGATGTCCGTTTACGTAAAGTTCAACTCCTTAAACAAGCTTGGCAATTGAATGTGGAAGTACAAAGTGCACGTATGGGGCTTCCAGTAGATCAGATCACAGCGAAAGATGCCTTAATGCAATTAAATCAACGCGTTTGGCAACAAAGTAACGCTTTTCCAAGCCAAGTAGGAGAATAAGAGATGGATATGAAACAAAAAACACGTTCTCAATGGCTTTGGATCGCTGTGATTGCGGTACTCACAATTGTTTTGGCAGTAGGACTATTATGGAATAACAAAACCAAGACTTCTGAAACTGCCGCACAAGGTGAGCAGGAACATGCCCATCAAGAAAATGAAAAAGATGAACCTAAACACGATGAAAAGGATGAGGAACATGAGGCTGAAGAAAGCCTTAGCCTAACAGCAGAGCAGATGCAACAGCATAGTGTCAAATTGGCACAAGTGGCTTTGGGTGAAGTGAATCAGGTTCAAATTTTTCCTGCAAAATTGGTAGTGAATACAGATCGCCAAGCGCATGTTTCACCAAGTTTTGCTGGTCGTGTTGAAGCAGTTTATGTTGAATTAGGTCAACAAGTGAAACGTGGTCAGGCTTTAGCAAACTTATTAGTACCCGACTTAGTGGATCAACAAGCGAATCTACAAATTGCTCAGACAAATTTGGATTTAGCTCAGCAGGATTATGAGCGTGAACGTAGTTTGTGGGCGCAAGGTATTTCTGCCAAACAAGATTATCAACGTGCTTATAATGCTTATCGTCAAGCACAGATTCAGGTCCAAGCAGCACGTTCACGTCTTAGTGCCTTTGGTGCAGCTTCTGGCTCAAGTGGTCGCTATACGTTGACTGCACCGATCAATGGTGTAATTAGTAATAAAGACATTGTTATTGGTGAAAATGTTCAACTTGCAGATCAACTATTTACCATTGATCAGTTAGATCAACTTTGGTTGGAATTTGTGTTACCAACCGTAGCGAATATCAATGTACAGCCCAATCAGCAGATTCGATTTAAATCACTGCAAACAGGCAATCTCTTTAATGCCCAAGTTCAAAGTTTAACGACTGAAGCAGATGCACAAACAGGTCGTTTACAGATTCGTGCCAAAGTGCTGTCAAATGCAACTGAATTACGTCCAAACTTGATGGTGAATGTTGAATTGCAAGCAGGTTCAAAAACGTCTGCAATTCGCGTAAGTTCTGAAGCGATTCAGCAGGTGGACGGTAAAGATGTCGTTTTCGTTGCTCAACCGAATCAGAAAAAGGGTTTTGATTTCAAAGCGATTCCTGTTCAGATCGGTCAACGTACCCAAGATGGACAATGGGTCGAAATTACCCAAGGTTTGAGTGCGGGCCAGTCTTATGTAGCAGCAGGTAGCTTCTTGTTGAAATCAGAACTTGAGAAAGGGGAGGCTGAACATGGGCATTAACTCTCCTCAATTCCCCAAGCCTGAAGGTTTATTTGATCGATTGATTCAATTTTCGATTCGTAATGCCATTTGGGTGATGCTATTTGTGATGACGTGGATTGCAGTTGGTATTTGGAGTTATCAAAAGCTTCCGATAGATGCAGTTCCTGATATTACCAATACCCAAGTACAAATTAATACCCAAGCGAATGGTTATACCGCTTTAGAGGTAGAACAGCGGATTACCTATCCGATCGAAACTGCGATGGCAGGTATTCCAGATCTAGAGCAAACCCGTTCGATTTCTCGCTATGGCTTATCGCAAGTAACCATTATTTTTAAAGATGGCACCGACATTTACTGGGCAAGACAGTTAATTAATCAACGTTTGCAAGAGGCAGACGGACAATTGCCAGATACGGTTGATCCTGTGATGTCACCGATCTCTACGGGGCTTGGAGAGATTTACCAATGGGTGGTTAAAGCTAAACCCGATGCAAAAAAAGAAGATGGAACACCGTATAGTGCGATGGACTTACGAGAAATCCAAGATTGGATTGTGCGTCCACAATTACAGCGTGTTAAAGGTGTGGCTGAAATTAATAGTATTGGTGGCTACAACAAAACCTATATTGTTTCACCTGATTTAAAGCGTTTACAGCAGCTTCAGATCTCCTTGCCAGCGTTCCAAACTGCATTGCAAGAGAACAATGAAAACCGAGGCGCAGGTTTTATTGAGGAAAATGGACAACAATTAACAGTGCGTGTGCCGGGTATGCTCAGTACAGTTGAGGATATTCAAAACATTACTGTCTCGGTTAAAAATGGTCTACCCATTCGTGTTGCAGATGTGGCTTCAGTGGCGATCGGACATGATTTGCGTACAGGTGCTGCCACATATAATGGCGAGGAAACCGTGCTTGGTATCGCTATGATGATGATGGGCGAAAATAGCCGTACGGTTGCCCAAGCGGTTGATAGCAAGATCAAGGAAATTCAGCTGACTTTACCCAAAGGCGTTGAAATTGAAACGGTGTATGACCGTACGAGCTTAGTAAATAAAGCCATCAAAACGGTTCAGAAAAACTTAATAGAAGGCGCGATTTTAGTCATCGTGATTCTGTTTATTTTCTTGGGCAACTTCCGTGCTGCTTTGATTACTGCCTGTGTGATTCCGTTGTCAATGCTGTTCACCTTAACGGGTATGGCTGAACAAAATATCAGTGCCAATTTAATGAGTTTAGGTGCATTAGATTTTGGGATCATTGTTGATGGTGCAGTGGTTATTGTCGAAAACTGTATTCGACGGCTGGCTGAAGCGCAGCATCATGCTGGACGCTTACTCACACGACAGGAACGCTTTAAAGAAGTCTTTTTGGCAGCCAAGCAAGCACGTAAACCACTCCTGTTTGGTCAGGCCATTATTATGGTGGTGTATTTACCCATTTTTGCTTTGACAGGTGTAGAAGCGAAAATGTTCCATCCAATGGCAATGACGGTAGTAATGGCATTGCTGGGTGCGATGATTTTATCGGTAACATTTGTACCCGCTGCGGTTGCATTGTTTATTACAGGTGAAGTCAAAGAAAAAGAATCTCGTTGGATGCAAGGCTTAAAACATAAATACCAACAGATTCTCGATTGGGCATATCAATTCAAAATGGTGGTAGTGGCTTTAGCCGTGAGCATTTTGGTATTAACAGGTGTACTGACGACTCAAATTGGCAGTGAATTTGCGCCACAACTGAGTGAAGGAGATTTCGCCTTACAACAAATGCGTTCGCCAAGCACAGGCTTGGAGCAGTCTTTACGTATGCAGGAAAATACTGAAAAGTTAATTATGAAGAATTTTTCAGAAGTCAAAGCGGTATTTGCCAGAACGGGGACTGCTGAGGTTGCGACCGATGTGATGCCGCCAAATATCTCAGATGCCGTGATTTTGTTAAAACCGCATGATCAATGGGAAAATCCGAAAGAAACAATTGATGAATTGCGTAGCCGTATGCAGGCATTTTTGGAAACCATCCCAGGTAATAACAGTGAATTTTCACAACCAATTGAACTCCGTTTTAATGAATTGATCTCAGGTGTACGTAGTGATGTCGGGATCAAAGTCTTTGGTGACGATATGAATGTGCTGAACACTCAAGCACAGGCGATTGCACAAAAAGTACAGAAAATTTCGGGTGCAACTGCGGTCAAAGTGGAACAAACCACAGGTTTGCCAGTGCTTAATGTGGATATCAATCATGCATTAGCTGCGCAATATGGCCTGTCGGTAAAAACCATTCAGGATGTGGTTGCAGCCAGCGTAGGTGGTCAAAATGTTGGACAGATTTTGCAAGGTGATCGTCGTTTTGATTTTGAAATTCGTTTGCCCGATGAACAACGCACAGCACAGAACTTAGCGCAGTTACCTATTCAATTGCCGAATGGTGGTTTGATTCAATTGCAAGATGTTGCCAAAGTGGAAACGATTTCAGGGATGAGCCAAGTCGGTCGTGAAAATGGTAAACGCCGTGTCATTGTCACCGCAAATGTGGAGGGGCGTGATCTGGGGTCATTTGTGCAGGAGTTACAAGCGACATTAAAACAACAACCTCTGCCAGCAGGCTATTGGCTAGAGTTTGGTGGACAGTTTGAAAATCTGGCTTCTGCGGCGGCTCGTATGCAAATTGTGATTCCACTGGCATTAATTACCATCTTTATTTTATTGATGGCAGTATTTCATAACTTTAAGGAAAGCCTGTTGGTCTTCAGTGGTGTGCCATTTGCGTTGTCAGGTGGATTAGTCGCACTTTGGCTGCGAGATATTCCATTGTCGATGTCAGCAGGTGTTGGATTCATTGCGCTCTCTGGTGTTGCAGTACTCAATGGTTTAGTGATGCTGAGTTTCATCAAAGAGCTTCGTGAGCAGTTTGATCTACATAAAGCGACATGGCAGGGGGCGATTCTCCGATTACGGCCCGTTCTGATGACCGCCTTCGTGGCATCGTTGGGTTTTATTCCCATGGCGATTGCTACAGGCACAGGTGCAGAAGTACAACGCCCATTGGCGACAGTTGTAATAGGTGGGATTATTTCTTCTACTTTACTGACATTGCTGATTTTGCCTGTAGTTTATCGCTGGATGAATGAAGCTAAAGAAGCAAAAAGTCAGGAAACCGCAATCTAATCCATTTATGTTATCTTCTTAATTAAGCATTTTATTAAGAAGAATCTGAACCGACCAAAGCATGATTCATGCTTTGGTCGACTGTGGGGCTGAACAGCTTTACTTTGATAATGATAAGGAGTCCAACATGAGTGGACATCAAGGGCATGATCATAGTCATGCCGCTGTTACAGAAGGCAATGCAAAAAAACTAACGATTGCGCTAATACTGACCACGACTTTTTTAGTCATTGAATTTATCGCAGGTATCATCACACAGAGTTTGGCATTACTTTCCGATGCTGCACATATGTTTACTGATGCCGCTGCATTAGCGATTGCTTTAGCAGCGATTAAAATTGCCAAACGCCCTGCTGATGATAAGCGTACCTTCGGTTACCAGCGTTTTGAGATTTTGGCGGCATTATTTAATGCATCTATGCTATTTTTTGTGGCGATGTATATTCTTTACGAAGCCTATCAACGTTTTACCCAACCGCCCGAAATTCAAAGTATAGGCATGTTGGTGGTCGCATCAATTGGATTAATCATTAATTTGATTTCAATGAAAATTTTGATGTCGAGTGCGACTGAAAGTTTGAACATGAAAGGTGCTTATTTAGAAGTGCTGAGTGATGCATTAGGTTCTGTGGGTGTGATTATTGGTGCTGTGATTATCTATTACACCAACTGGTATTGGGTTGATACCATAATTGCAGTTGCGATCGGTTTTTGGGTCTTACCAAGAACATGGATTTTGCTCAGACAAAGTATCAATATTTTATTAGAAGGTGTACCTGAAGAGGTTGATATTGAAAAGTTACGCACTGATCTGTTGGGTTTAGATGGTGTTGAAAGTATCCACCAATTAAAGGTTTGGGCAATTACATCGAAGAATATTCATCTTACCGTACATTTGTTTGCACCGAATGTTGATCGTAATCAGCTACATCGTGCTGCAATTGAAATGTTATCGCATGAACATGGTATTGCCGAAGTGACTTTGCAGATCGAAGATGATGCTGAAATGAATTGTCAGCATACTCATCAACATGTTGAAGATGAACAACATACTCATTCACATCAGCACTAAGCTGATGTGAATTGGAGTTTAGAGCAACGTGTTAGTTTTGCCATTCGTGATTACAGTCACGGCATTTCCAATGCTTTTGCGCTTGCATAAAAGCCTGCATTGAAATTTTGAAATCAGGCAAATCTCGCCAAAATAAGATGCCCGCGATTACACAGACGATAAATACTGCAACGGTCGCAATTTGCAGGCCTTGACCAGCGCCATGCCCAAAAATCCACATTGCAACACTAATTAACACCAGCACCAGTAAAATAAAAATAGCAGGCACTAAAAGTACCAAGCTTTTAGGCACATTAGGGCGAGGGCTATTTGTACCCTGACTGACAGGCATAATTTTAACGCTTTGGCATTTAGGGCAACGATATTGCATAAAGGTTTCCTATAGTATTTTGTTTATTTTAGCGAAAATTATGCAAAAGCTAAAATCCTACGTTGTTCAAATACATAAACTTACTTATTTTGTACTATCTTTAAAATATTAAGTTGATTCGAGCAATCCATATCGGTCGCAGCTCGTCTAAACTTGTTCGCTAAAACAATATTAGTCATGCTAATTTGTGAACTGAATGTGTTGAATAATGCGCAAGGAATCGCATGCTGCCTACCAAACTTCTAAAATTACGATTAGCTCGCATCGAAAAGGGAGAAGGTCATCTTTCGACCCAAGACAAGCTAATGTTGGTTAGTATGGAGACTCCTGATTTAAGTGCAAATTTCTTTTTAAGATTGTTTAAAGTCTCGTTACCAAAGCAATGGAAATTCCAGCATGAGACAGATGAAGATATTCTATATACATCACAACTCATCAAATTAATTGAAAACGAATTTATTCCAAGTTATGAATCTCATGCCAGAAAACATGCATGGTATGAACAATGCTTGGTTTATCAGCTTAATTCTGTTGTACCTCAACCGACACAGCCACAAATCAATCTTTATTTACGTCAGCTAGATAAATGTTTAGATAAACAACCTAAGATTGATTTATTGCTCTATTTTCAACAGCAATATCCAAGTGCAAAACATGCAGTGGCATTAGCAAAAGCCTATGCAGGCGCAGAACAATATACTGAAGCGATCAAACAGCATGAATGGGCTTCACAGCAGTCTATACAGCGGAGTGAAATTGCTTTTTATGCATATATAGAGTGTTTGGTAAATCGCAACCAGTCTGAGTACATGCTCAATGTAAGCGATGTTGAATATGCAATAGATTTACTCTCTAAATTTGAAAAACCAGTTGATCAAAAAACCTATCTAAAAACGTTGAAATCTGCGGTAAATGCTTTGTTGCCAGCAGTGATACTGCAAACGCAAGCGATAGAAACGAATATTCTTGCGGATGTTGGACGTAGCTTAAATTCACTAGGCAAGTCAATCGGTGGAATGTTAGGCGGACGGGATTTTCAGCTTCCTTACAATAAAGAAGTGATTGCAAATGCACCACAACTTTTAACTCATCCGTTGGTATTTGCAGGTCTTGCGGAATCTAGTGCAATACAAAATGCCCTATTACGTCTTTTGAAAAATGATCAACAGTCGGCTGATACCCTATTGTTAAAGTTATGGTTGGCGATTCAACAAAATCTGGATATTTGGAGATGGCTAGTCGAGCCGATTCAACGTGAAGAATTTATACAGGCTTTATCTAAAGTTGAATATGAACAACAGCAGACCATTATTTCAGGACCGATACAACTGATCCTAGAGCAAGGGCTGATGCAATTCTTGGGTGACTTTCGTCTTGATAAACAACACGCTGAAAGACCTGCTTTATATGAGCAGCGAGATATTGTCGTCAATGAAATGGTGAGCTTTGCTCGCATGTTCCCAAAGAATATTTTAGAACCTTATTTGGTAAAGCAGCATTATTGCTCGCAACAGTTGCAATTGAATTGGATGGGTAAGTTGAGTGAAATTGCACTTTCAAGTGGTTTATTTGCTTATCAATTTGAAGCTGAACAACGTGCACAAGCTTTATTTGATTGGATGCAACAAAAACTAGAGAAGGGAAATGACTTTGATAAAATGCAAGCCGCTTGGGTGGCATTGCGAGAAGTTAGTCATTTAGAGCGAGGCAATATAGAGGAAAAACTTGTTTCTATTGAAATTGAGCTAGAAAAGTATAAACAACTTCGTCTGAATCAAATGTTATTAAAAGCAGATACGGGTGAAAAAGTGCAGCTCGAAGAAGGTGAAATGTAACGTTTTCTGAAACATATTTAGAAAATGGACGATTAAATTAATTTAAAAGTGTGCAACAAAAAGACGCAAATTGCGCTAAATAGCATGCTAATCTACATAAAAACAGCCAATAAGTTTATAAAACAGATTGTTGCTCATATCAAAATTGAGTTGCTGAGAAAGGGAAGAGGGAGAACATCTTGAATCGACAAGATGATAAAAAGGCAATGTTCGATATTATGCCTGCAGATATAGAATCATCAGATGAAAAACCGTCTTTATCACGTCGGTTAATCAATAAGACATTACAGCACGCACAAGATGCTGTTGAGTTTGCGAGTGACACCTCTCGTAATATCGCGGGTGTCGCAGATGCCGCCTTAGATGCCTTAGATCAAGTTACCCATCATACCAAACGTGGTGTTGAAGGGATGCGAAATACTGTTCGTGATATGGTATCCGAAACCAGTGAAGCAGCGCGTCAAGTTGCGTTAGCAATGGCACGTGCATCGTTAGGGAAAAGTAGCCTCACCTTATATTTGCCTGAAATGCTGCTCAATAATCAAATTCGGAAACGTATGGATCGTTCTGAAATTGATGATATTAAAATTGAATGTGGCAATGATCGCTTTCATATCGAATTAGATGGACACTATCGGCGTTTCCTATATCGTCTCTCTTTAGAGTTCAATGTTTTAGAATGTCGTATTGGGCAGGAAAAATATTTACGTCTTTGTCAAGTCGATGAGCATCTGGACTTACAAATTCGTCATGGCGGTACTTTAACAAATTGGGCAGCAAGACGTGTTGGTAATATCAGCTTTGAAGTGATTAATTCCTTACCGATCCCATTTTTGATCAATCACCTCATTCGTGATGTGCCAGGGATTCAAAAAGAAGGACATCGTTTATGGTATATCGACCTTGAAGAAGCTGGTTTTATTGATTTCATTAATAACCGCTCATGGATGGTCGATAAGCTATTAAGCTTGACTGATTTCAGTATTTTGCCAGGACTTAATATTTTGCAAGAGAGTCGCGAATTGGTTCAACAATTAGTTGATCAATTTGAGATCCGAGGCTTACGTGTTCAGTCTGGACGTTTAGAAGTCCAAGTTGGAATTGGAAGTGAGTAAGCAATAAAAAAGCCACTGTCAATGCAGTGGCTTTTTAGAATTTGGCGTCCCTACGGGGATTCGAACCCCGGTTACCGCCGTGAAAGGGCGATGTCCTAGGCCTCTAGACGATAGGGACTTATATGAGGCATACATCTGAAAACAATAATAAATATTGGCGTCCCTACGGGGATTCGAACCCCGGTTACCGCCGTGAAAGGGCGATGTCCTAGGCCTCTAGACGATAGGGACGTTTCAGAGGTGGGCGTATATTAGGGTGAATTAGGTAGGGTGTCAAACACTTTTCCAAAGAAAATCTAAAAAAAACTTATGAGTGTCTAAAAATAAAACATATCGTAGAATAAATAATCAAAATAAAGAAGTTAAAGTAAAATTGTCAAGCAAGTTAATTTAAGTTAAATAAAAAATGCAGTCTAAGCTGCATTTTTTATTCATTATAATTTTATTTACGATCACGGTAGAAAACGTAGTAACTTAAATAACAAGCGGCAATAAACAGTAAGCATCCAATAAAACCAGCCTGCATTTCAGGATCGTATGCCATGCTGAGACCTGTAATTAAACAGAAAACAAAACCTAAGATGGGAACGATTGGATAAAGTGGTGCAGCAAATTTTAAATCTTTTGCTGAATGTCCAGCCTTGTACCATTGGCGTCTAAAGTTAAACTGACTCCAACAAATACTCATCCACACGATGACCATGGTAAATGCAGCAACACCTAGTAAATTTTTGAAAATTGTCTCTGGGGCAAAATGCTCAGATAGTAATCCGGGAATTGCGCCAAACATGGTTACCACTAGCGCAATGATAGGTGTACCACTCTTAGACAATTTTGAGAATATGCTTGGCAGTTGGCGTTGATCAGATAAAGACCACATCATGCGGGAAGCCGCATAGAGACCTGAGTTTGCAGCGGATAATAAGGCAGTAATAATCACGAAGCGAATAATATCGTCGGCATATGGAATACCGATGTATTTAAATACCGTTACGAAAGGGCTGCTACTCACTCCATCACCGCCTAAGCCAGCTACATGGAAAGGAAGTAATGCACTAATAACGACAATCGTACCCACAAAGAAAATTAATAGTCGCCAAATTGCTGCATTAATTGCTTTAGGAACATTTTCAGCTGGATTTTTAGTTTCACCTGCGGCAACACCAATAAGTTCAGTTCCAGAAAAGGCAAAGTTAACAATTAACATCGTGGTGAAAATTGGAAAAAGACCTTGTGGAAACCAACCATGTGCCGTTAAGTTATGAAATAACGGTGCTGATTCAGTGCCTTGGAATGGAATGAAACCAAAAATTGCGCATAAACCTAAAAGGATAAAGGCAATAACGGTAATGACTTTGACTAATGCAAGCCAAAATTCTGATTCGGCAAAAATGCGGGTTGAACTTAAATTTAATCCTAAAATCGTAATCGCAAAAATAATGGTCCAAATCCACATCGAAATATGAGGAAACCATTCTTGCATGAGTAAGGCTGCGGCAGTAAATTCTGTACCAAGCGTTGCGGTCCATGTCAGCCAATACAGCCAAGAAATCATATAACCCGTTCCTGGGCCAATATATTTTTGAGCGTATGCGCCAAAAGATCCAGCCACAGGCATATGTACTGCGAGCTCACCTAAACAGAGCATGACCATATAGGCAATTAAACCACCTAAAAAGTAGGCAATAATTGCGCCGATAGGCCCCGTTTGAGCGATGACCTCGCCAGAACCTAAAAATAAACCTGTACCAATTGCACCGCCTAATGAAAGCATCACTAGGTGACGGGTGCTCATTGCACGTTTTAATGTTTTTGATTCAGAGGTAGCATTTGAGTTGGAAGATTGCATACCACAATTTGTCCAAGCGTGGAGAAGCGGGTATTTTATGTAAAATTTTGAAATGTGCAATCTGAATGAATGAATGTTTAGTTGAAAATTATAATTTTAATTATTTTGCATAAAATATGGCGTCCCTACGGGGATTCGAACCCCGGTTACCGCCGTGAAAGGGCGATGTCCTAGGCCTCTAGACGATAGGGACTTATTGAGGCAACACAAATTGAAGTTTGGTGGAGCCAAGCAGGATCGAACTGCTGACCTCTACAATGCCATTGTAGCGCTCTACCAACTGAGCTATGACCCCAGTCTGTGTGAGCGCAATATTAGGGCGAATGCGCTCACACGTCAATGATTAAACTGAATTAATTCTCACTATTTGCATCATTTTTCGGCAGTTTTAGTGATTCGTTTAATTTTTCCCAAACTTTAAGTTCTTTCTTGCTTGGTCCACCTACGATTTCTAAGGCATGACGTAAACGTGCAAAAGTCAAATCAGGACCTAGTGTTACCATAGATTGCATCACAGGCGTTGAACTCGTTGAACCCGCAATCGCAATAAAGAATGCTGGCATAAAGTCACGAAGTTTAACTTCCATTTGAGTGGCTAAATCCATCAGCGTTTGGCTGACAGTATCATTATTCCACGTAAACTGACTCTCTAAGCGCCAAATTGCAAATTGTAAGCTTTGACGAACTTGTTCTTCGGTCAGTTTTTTGCTTTCAAACTGTTCTTTACTGATTTGTGGCATGTGATTGAAATAGAAACCAGCCCAATTCACAGCTTCTGAGAGTAGATTGATACGAGGTTGAATCGCAGCTGCAATGTCTTCAAGTGTTTGGCGGTCGCTTTTCCATGCTAATAGGCGATCTAGAAGTTGCCCCGGTGTTAAGCCTTTAATCCATTGGCCGTTCAGCCAATTAAGTTTTTCAACATCAAAGATTGGGCCGCCCAATGAAACACGCTGTACATCAAAGTTTTCAACCATGTCCTGTAATGTGAATACTTCACGCTCATCAGGCATTGACCAACCCATGCGACCTAAATAATTCAATAATGCTTCTGGTAATACACCGATGTCGCGATAGTAGTTAATAGAAGTTGGGTTCTTACGTTTAGAAAGTTTTGATTTATCTGGGTTACGTAACAATGGCATATGACATAAAGTTGGCATTTCCCAACCGAAGTATTGATAAAGCAATTGATGCTTCGGTGCCGATGGCAACCACTCTTCACCACGTAACACGTGAGTGATTTCCATTAAGTGGTCATCTACTACGTTTGCAAGGTGATAGGTCGGTAAACCATCCGTTTTTAGCAATACTTGCATGTCAACTTGTGCCCAAGGAATCTCCACTTCACCACGAAGCAAATCATTAATCTTACAAATACCATCTTCAGGTACTTTCATTCGAATGACATGTGGCTCACCTGCAGCAAGGCGTTGTTCTACTTCTTCTTGTGAAAGTTTTAAGCCGCGACCATCATATTTTGGCGTTTCACCACGTGCTTGCTGCTCTGCACGCATTTGGTCTAGCTCTTCAGCTGTTGCGAAACAATAGAAAGCATGTCCTTTTTCAACCAAATCTAAGGCATATTGCTTGTAAATACCCATACGTTCCGATTGACGATACGGTGCATGAGGGCCACCCACATCTGGACCTTCTGACCAGTTCAATCCTAACCAACGTAAAGAATCTAAAATCATCTTTTCTGATTCAGGTGTTGAACGGAGTTGATCAGTATCCTCAATACGTAAAATAAATTCACCGCCGTGCTGTTTAGCAAAACATAAATTAAATAACGCAATATAAGCAGTACCTACATGAGGGAAACCTGTAGGAGAAGGCGCAATACGGGTACGAACTTTCATAAATTATCGAAGCTCAAATTAAAATTGAAACTATTATAACGAAAAAGCCTAGTCACAGCATGACTAGGCTTATTTAAACATGTAGAGCGTTACATATTTAAAAGATCAAGAAGTATGCGGTTGAAAAATAGTCTGAACAAAGCGTGAAAAACGTTCGTGTTGGCTTGCAAAGAACGTTTGCGTTGGCGTTGTACGGATCGTATTCAACATTTTTAATTCGTCATCTGTTGAAGGCAACATCGCCGTATTACGTTTTTGTTGATCAAGCGCTTTCACAATTAACGAAGACGATTTGTCTATCGTTTTAATATTATTGTTTTCTTTAATTGCGGCTGCATGTCCAACTTGAATAGAACACACCAAAAATAAGCTTAAGCATAGTGTTTTTTTAAGTTTTGATGCTTGCACGGTAACATCCCCTTCATGACTTCGAGTCTAAAAGACTAACTAAATGACTATAGTATTGCTTTAATCATACGATTCAAACATAAATTTTAATAAAAAAGTATAACTACGTCACACTTTTTACAAAAAATAATAAACAAACACACTTTTGGGTATTGTAAGCCTGATGGCTAGAATATGTGCAAATTAAATCTAACAAGCAAATGTGTAGAAAAAGTGGAGAATGATAATTTTTCTCAAAATAAAAATAACATGAATAAACACTTAGCATTTTAACTGCAATACATCCTTAATATTACGATATATAAAAAAAAGAATAATTTCTAAATTATTGATATAACTATATGATTGTAAATTATTTTTAAATAAATATAGTGATCACAGATATACAGAAAATGAGTGAATAATAAATGAAAACAGTGATCGCCGCAGCATTGCTTGCTTTGGGTTTAAATAGCATAGCGCAGGCAGCTACAACGTTTTTAAATGTATCTTATGATCCAACACGAGAGTTTTATCAAGAATATAACCAAGCATTTGGTCAATATTGGAAACAGCGTACAGGTCAAGAGGTCGATTTTAAACAATCGCATGGTGGTTCAGGCAAACAGGCACGATCGGTAATTGATGGTTTACAGGCTGATGTTGTGACATTGGCCTTGGCGAATGATATTGATGAAATTGCCAACGCAGGTCTCATTCGTAAAGATTGGCAAAAACAATTTAAAAATAATTCTGCGCCTTATACATCAACGGTTGTATTCCTTGTCCGCAAAGGAAATCCGAAAAATATCCGTGATTGGAATGATCTCACCAAAGAGGGTGTCGAAATTATTACCCCAAATCCGAAAACAGGTGGGGCACCGCGTTGGATTTATTTATCGGCATGGGGCTATGCGTTGAAACAACCCGGTGGAAATGATGCTAAAGCCCGTGATTTAGTGAAAAAATTATACCAAAATGTCAAAGTACTTGATTCGGGAGCGCGAGGTTCTTTAACTACATTCGCTGAGCGAGGTATAGGCGATGTGTTACTGTCATGGGAAAATGAAGCTTTATTGGCGACCCAAGGTTTAGGTAAAGATAAATACGATATTGTTTATCCATCAATTTCGATTTTGGCTGAGCCTTCAGTTGCGATTGTAGATAAAACCGTGGATAAAGATGGTAATCGCAATTTAGCACGAGGTTATTTAAATTTTCTTTATTCACCATTAGGGCAGGAACTTGCAGCAAAACATTATTTCCGTCCACGTAATCCGCAAGTTGCAGCAAAATATGCGAAACAATTTCCAAAGATCAAACTATTCAGCATTAACGATGTATTTGGTGGATGGGCAAAAGCGCAGAAAACTCACTTTATAAATGGTGCGATTTTTGATCAAATTTATGCAGATAAACAGTAAATAAATTATATATAAAATTTGTGATTGAATATGAGAAAGCAAATACACGGAGTATTTGCTTTTTTGTTGCATAAAAAATGATAAGAAAACGGTTTTATCTATGAAAAGTTAAGAATTCTCTACAAAAAGTCGTTTGGTACTGGGATAAAACAAGGTGATAATGTGCAGTTACATTTTTAGCTATTGATCCTATTGTTATGTCGCATATTTCTGTCTTACTTCATGAAACCGTTGATGGCGTATTGGCAGGTCGCGATACTGGTATTTTTGTCGATGCAACGTTTGGTCGAGGAGGGCATACCAAGCTCTTACTTTCCAAATTGGATCAAAATGCACGTGTTTACGCCTTTGATAAAGATCCTCAGGCACTTGAAGTTGCCGCGCAATTAGAACAAGAAGATCCGCGTTTTAAAATTATTCATGCCAGTTTTGCCGATATTCAGGTGGAATTAACAAATATTGGAATTACTGAAGTTGACGGCATTATGGCCGATTTGGGTGTGTCTTCACCGCAACTTGACCAAGCAGAACGTGGGTTCAGCTTTATGCAAGATGGTCCACTAGACATGCGTATGGATAATTCTCAAGGTTTAACTGCGGCTGAATGGTTACTTGAAATCGAAGAAGAAAAATTAGCCAATATTATTTTTCAATATGGTGAAGAGCGTTATAGTCGCCGTATTGCCAAAGCCATTAAACTGGCAGGCGAAATCACCACAACAGCGCAATTAGCTGAAATTGTTAAGGTTGCACATCCAAAGTGGGAAAAGCATAAACATCCTGCAACGCGTACTTTCCAAGCGATTCGTATCGCAATTAACAAAGAGCTTGATGATATTGAAACGTTTTTACCGCAAGCTGTAGAATTGTTGAAAGTACAAGGACAGTTGGCTGTGATTAGCTTCCACTCTTTGGAAGATCGTTTGATTAAACAATTTATTCAAAAAGAATCAACTTTAGCGGAAGATCATGGTTGGGGAATGCCTCAAGCACAGATTGATACTCGACGTTTAAAGAAAGTGTCTCGTATTCGTGCGAGTGAAGCAGAAGTAAAAGCAAATCCTCGTTCACGTAGTGCATGGTTACGTGTAGCAGAGCGTTTAGAGCAGAAAGGCAGATAATGAATAAAAAGAATGATGATGAGATCATATCTAGCAGCAAGAAAGGACTGAAAAAAGTTGTAGTGTATGCTGTGCTGATTGCGATGGTATTCACAAGCGCAATGATGGTGGTCTTTCAAGTGTTTGAATATCGTCATGATTATCGTGATTTAAGTGCTTATATGCGTGAAAGAGACGATCTGAATGCAGAATGGGGGCGCTTGCTGATTGAACAACAAACGTTTGGTGCAACTGCGCAGATTGGCTCTCGTGCTGTTACACAATTGCGGATGTTTTCACCACCCGCAGCACAAACGGTTGTGATTTCTTTACCTATGACTTCAAAGCAAGACAAATAAGGCATGCTGTATGGCAGATAAGCGAAGTAAACCAATACGAAAAAAACAGCAGTCTATTTCTGAAAGACCAATACTTGCTTTAGACATGTGGCGATTTTATTTGCTTTGGGGCACGGTGTTACTGTGCTTTATTGTGTTGATTGCACGTGCATTTTATGTGCAAGTGGTCAATAAAGACTTTTTACAAAATAAAGCGAATGCTAATATTTTGCGTACGGAACGCCTAGAAGCAATGCGTGGTGTGATTAGTGATCGCCACGGAGTGCCTTTAGCGATTAGTACACCAATTATGAAAATTGTGATTGACCCAAGAGATTATTGGGAAACGAAACAACAATTTGATGAAATTACTGCCGAATTAAAAAAAGATCCACATAACCGAAAATTAAAACGTCAATTACCTGATAAAAACTTGAATTTGGATGAGTTGGCAGATGTGGTTGGTGTAGATCGTGCTGATCTCAAAAAGCAAATGGAAGCTCGTCCACGCTCACGTTATTTGGTACTACAAAAAGAAATTCCACCGCAGCAAGCTGACCTCATTACCAAGCGAAACTTTCAAGGGGTTTACGCCGAAAAGACGTATAAGCGTTACTATCCGCAACCGCAGCCGAATGCACAAATTATTGGTTTAACCAATAGTGAAGGGGTTGGGGTTGAAGGTTTAGAAATGCAACTGAATAAACAGTTGTCAGGCGTCGATGGTGAACAAAAAATTATTCGGGATAAAAAAGGTAACCGTCTTAAAGTTTCAGAAGTGATTAAAGAAGTCGAGTCAGGTGAAAATGTCACACTCAGTATCGACTCACGTTTGCAATATATTATGTATCGTGAATTGACAGCTGCTGGTGTTGCAAATAATGCTCGTTCGGCAACCGCTATTGCTGTAGATGTAAAAACTGGCGAAATTTTAGCAATGACCAGTTGGCCGTCATATAACCCAAATGATAAAAATGGTTTAGCCAACAAAGATGCAATGCGTAACCGTGGTGCAATTGATATGTTCGAACCGGGTTCGACGATGAAACCATTTACCGTTGCGGCTGCCTTAGAAAGTGGCAAATACACGCCGAACACAATCGTTAATACCTCACCAGGTTCAATGAAGTTGGGATGGCATACCATTCGTGATACACACAACTATGGTGCATTAACCCTGACAGGTATTATTGTTAAATCATCTAACGTGGGTTCAGCAAAACTCGCATTGTCACTACCAAAGGATGCTGTACCTTCATTCTTCCGTCGTGTTGGTTTTGGGCATCGTTCTGATGTGAAATTCCCAGGTGAGAGCGCAGGTCTGTTGTATTCGGGTGATAAGTTGAACCCGTCTCAGTTGGGTACGATGGCGTATGGTTATGGCTTAAACGCAACCATTCTCCAAGTTGCACAAGGTTATGCCATGCTCGCAAACCATGGTGTGGAGATGCCATTAAGTCTAAGAAAATTAGATCAAGCACCTCAAGGTAAGCAAGTACTTGATCCTAAGATTGCAGATCAAGTGTTATTGATGCTTGAGCAGGTTACTATGCCTGGTGGTACAGCTACACAGGCCAATATTCCTGGTTATCGTGTTGGTGGTAAAACAGGTACGGCACATAAATTACGAGCTGACCGTAAAGGTTATTCGAGTAATGAATATCGTGCTTTATTTGCTGGGGTTGCTCCAGTGAGTGATCCTCGTCTGGCGATGATTATCGTCGTTGAAAATCCTCAAGGTCGTTATTATGGTGGTCTCGTTGCAGCGCCCGTTTTTGCGAGAATTATGCAAGAATCGCTACGATTACTGAATGTACCTTTAGATAAACCACTTGATACCTCTATAAAATCCAATCCGTAGGTAAATTATGTCGACTTTAGTAGAGATTTGGGTGGGTGAACAACCTATGCCAAAATGGGCAGAACAATATGATTTTACAGGTTTTTGTTTAGACAGTCGAAACGTTTTGCCAGGTCAAATTTTTATTGCATTGCAGGGGATAAATCGTAATTTAGGGAAAGCTCAAGAGCACATAGATGAGGCATTAGCACGTTGTGCGATAGGTGTTTTAACTGAAATAGAAGAACTTTCACATCAGGATAATGTTTGTTATATACCCAATTTAAGGGAAGTTTTAGGGATACTGCAAAAGAAATATTTACAGGTGACTGACCCTGTTACAGCTTTACGAGGAATTGCTGTGACTGGCACCAATGGTAAAACGACGATTTCACGTTTAATTGCAGAATTAGTCAGCTCACAAGCGAAAGGTTGTGCCGTGATGGGGACAACGGGCAATGGTATCTTGCCAAATTTGACCCCATCGACTCATACCACTTTGGATGCGCTGCAATTGCAGCAAGCCTTACATGGCTACGCTAAACAAGGGGCTAATTTTGTTGCACTTGAGGCGAGTTCCCATGGTCTGGAACAAGGTCGTCTGAATGGTTGCGATCTTGAAATTGCAGTTTATAGTAATTTAAGTCGTGATCATTTGGATTATCACGGTACTTTAGAGGCTTATGCAGAAGCTAAGGCGCTATTATTTAAATTTACTACTTTAAAAGTCGTTGTGATTAACATCGACGATGCACATGCAAACGTGATGCTGACTGCTGCGAAAGAGAATCCATCAAAACCGAAAATTTTGACTTATTCTTTGACTCAAACTTCTGCGGATTATCATATTGATCATTTGCAATATCGATTGAGTGGTACAAGTTTTACATTGATTAGTCCAACAGGTACATTTGCTGTGCAAAGCCCATTGCTTGGACATTTTAATGTAGAAAATTTATTAGCAAGCTTGATTGCAGCAGAATATGCTGGTTTTTCGCTTGCAGATTTAGTGCAATTCGTCCCGCAACTTAAGGGTGCCCCAGGACGCATGCAAGTCATTCAAGATGCAGATCGTTTATTTGTCGTTGATTATGCACATACACCCGATGCATTGATTCAGGTGTTAACCACGTTGAAACGTCATGTCACTGGACAACTATGGGCGGTATTTGGCTGCGGTGGTGATCGCGATCGCGGTAAACGTCCTTTAATGACTCAGGCTGCGCTTGATCATGCTAATCCTGTGGTTCTCACCTCGGATAATCCACGAACTGAAAACCCTGAACAGATTTTTGCTGATATGAAGCAGGGAATTGATTTTGCAGAACACAGCGTACATGAAATTCATGATCGTCGTGAAGCGATTAAATTTGTGGTCGCTCAAGCTCAAGCTGGAGATATTGTAGTGATTGCTGGCAAAGGTCATGAAAACTATCAGGAAGTAGATGGAGTTCGTCACTGGTTTGATGATGTAGTCGAAGTGCAATCTGCGATTAATGCTCAGCCGCATCCTGTAGATTCAGCTTATCCTGCACACTAAGGTTAAAAGGTAAATAAAGCGTATGCATACTTCAACAACCAGCACCGTTCCACTAGAACCTTGGACAGCAGAGCAATTACAACAAGCGACTCAAGGTGAATGGCATAATCATAAGATTCCACAAAGCGAAATTAAGCGTATTTTGACTGACTCTCGTCACGCTGAGGCGGGCGATGCATTTCTTGCTTTAAAAGGTGAGCGCTTTGATGCTCATAACTTTATCGCTCAAGTGGCGACGCAAGGGTGTGAGATTGCAATTGTAGAGCGCCCAATTGATGCAGATATTGCACAACTCGTCGTCAAAGATACGCGTTTGGCTTTAGGACATCTTGGAGCGTATCGCCGTCAGCAAAATCCACAGTTGAAAGTGATTGCTTTAACAGGCAGTAGTGGTAAAACCACCACGAAAGAAATGTTGGGTAGTATTTTATCTCGTTTAGCACCAACCTTGATCACGCGTGGCAACCTGAATAATGATTTGGGTGTGCCGATGATGTTGCTGGAACTGCGTCAGGAGCATCAATATGCTGTGATGGAGTTAGGTGCCAGTCACCAAGGTGAAATTGATTACACCTCTAATCTGGTGCAGCCACATGTGGCGGGGATTTTGAATATTGGCACAGCGCATTTGGGTGAATTTGGTGGTCGCGAGGGCATTTGTCGCGCTAAATCAGAAATCTATTCGCATATTTTGCCTGAGGGGATATCGGTCGTTCCCGCTGATGATGATTTTACAGCGACCATTCGTGAAAATGCTCAAACTCATTCAATTCTGAGTTTTGGTCAGGGTGGAGATGTATTTGCGACAGATGTTGAATTACATCCTCAATCAGCAAAATTCAATTTACATACTCCACAGGGTATCCGTACAGTAGATCTACCGTTTGCAGGTGCACATAATGTGCAAAATGCAACTGCTGCAACAGCATTTGCCTTGGCAATTGGGATTGCGCTTGATGATATTGTACAAGGCTTAGAACAAGCACAGGGTGCCAAAGGGCGTCTGAATTTTATTCAACACCAAAATCACTTATTCATTGATGATACTTATAACGCCAATCCAACTTCAATGCGTGCAGCAGCAGAAGTTCTTGCTCAACAAACGGGCATTAAAGTGATGGTAATCGGGGATATTGGTGAGCTTGGAAGTACAGCAGCGCAACAACATTATTTGTTGGGCCGAGATTTGGTTTCGATGCAAGGTATTCATTTTGTAGTTGCAGTGGGTGAATTCTCACCTGCCACTCAAGAAGGTGCAAGAAGCACACAATACGGTAAAAAATTACAAGCTTTTCTGAATCAGGGGCAAGCTTTGTCATTTTTAATGAGTTTAGTAGAGACACATCAACCCCAGCACATGAGTTTCCTATTTAAAGGTTCTCGCTATACCCATATGGAAACGTTGATGGCTGACTTGATGGAGAAGATTTAAATGTTGTTATGGTTATTTGAACAATTGGCAGGCTATAACAGCTCTTTCCAAGTGGTTCGTTATTTAACATTACGCTCTTTGTTGAGTGTATTAACTGCTTTGACCATTGGCTTGGCTTTAGGGCCCGTGATGATCCGGAAATTACAAGCCTTAAAATATGGTCAGGCAGTAAGCTCATTTGCTCCTGAAAATCATGCGAAGAAGATGGGAACACCAACGATGGGTGGGATCTTAATTCTGCTCTCAATCGGTATTAGTACCTTATTATGGGCTGATTTATCAAACCCTTATGTTTGGATTGTATTAGGAGTTATGGTGGTTTTTGGTGCTGTTGGTTGGGCAGATGACTGGATTAAAGTTCGTTATAAAGATAATGCTGGTTTACCTGCACGTAAAAAATTCTTTTGGACTTCTGTGGCATCATTAGGTGCTGGTATTGCTTTATATCTAATTGCAAAACAACAAGATAATCCAGTGAATACTGCAAATATGCTAGATTTGCTGATTCCCTTCTTTAAGAATCTCTCCATTCCACTTTCAGCGGTGCCGTTTGGTCTAGCATTTATAGTTTTCACTTATTTAGTGATTAATGGAGCATCAAATGCAGTCAATCTGACAGATGGATTGGATGGACTGGCAATTATGCCAATTGTGATGGTTGCAGCAGGTTTGGGTGTATTTGCTTATTTATCAGGTGATATTCGGTTTGCCAATTATTTGCATATTTCCTATGTAAAATATACCTCTGAACTGGTTGTGGTGTGTTCAGCTATGGTTGGCGCAGGTCTCGCTTTCCTTTGGTATAATGCGCATCCTGCTCAAGTATTCATGGGTGATGTCGGGGCTTTAGCACTAGGTGCGATGCTAGGTACAATTGCTGTTATGGTTCGCCAAGAAATCGTTTTTGCGATTATGGGGGGTGTATTCGTAATGGAAGCCGTTTCTGTATTTTTACAAATTGGTTCATTGCGAATGCGAAATAAGCGCGTTTTCTTGATGGCACCTTTACACCATCATTATGAAAAACAAGGTTGGAAGGAAACACAGGTTGTTATTCGTTTTTGGATTATTACCATTTTCCTTGTTGTGTTAGGCTTAATGACCTTAAAGTTGCGTTAAACCATGATTCAAAAAGAAGCTGGTGATCACCAGCTTTTTTTATGTTTGGAGAAAATAGATGAATTTATTGATGTGTCCTGTTTGTCGCCAATCATTGAATTTGGTTGAGCGTTCTTGGCGTTGTGAAAAAGGCCATCATTATGATGTCGCCAAACAAGGTTATGTCAATCTGCATGTCGTACAGCATAAGCATAGTAAGACACCAGGGGATACTGCAGAGTCGGTATTGGCCCGTCGTGAATTTTTGCAAACAGGTGCTTATCAGCCGTTACAGCAGGCGGTTGTTGAACTGTTGCAGCGGCTCAAGCCGAAAACTATTTTAGATATTGGTTGTGGTGAAGGTTATTACACCAGTGCGATGCAAGCGCATACTCAACACTGTATAGGTGTGGATATTGCTAAAACTGCTGTACAACGAGCCGCGAAACTCAATTCCAAAGTCACTTGGATTGTTGGGACGGGTGCAACATTGCCCGTACAGGATCATTCAATCGATGTATGTACTAGTTTATTTAGCCCAATTCCACAAGAAGAGATCACACGTGTTCTTCAAGAGAATGGTCATCTGATTGTGGTGACACCTGCACCTCGACATCTCTATAGGTTGCGTGAAGCTTTATTTGAGCAAGTAAATTTACACGAACCAGAAAAATTTTTAGAACAGCTAGATAGTCAATTTGAACTACAGCAGCAACAGCTTGTCGAAAGTGTAATCGAGTTAGATCAACAAGCGCTAAAAAATTTGATTGCTATGACACCTTATGCTTATAAAGCGAATCCTGAGCGAAGAATGATTTTAGAACAAGAACAGCATTTCTTAGTGACAGCCGCTTTTCAAATTTATGTATTCCAAAAAAGAAAGAAGCCATCAATTTGATGGCTTCTTTTGAATTTACTTATTGAATATTATTAATTAAATTTTCAATACCATCATGTTCTTTTTGAGGTGATGCAGTTCCCATCGCTGGCGGCTGTTTTTTCGCGGGAACAATAATTTGCTCTTCATCAGATGGTGTTGTATCTGGTAAATCTGAGAAGTCAGTTTGCGCGGAGCGAGTTGGTGCAACTGGAGCAGGACGATAAAGTGGGCGTGCTAATGGTGGTGAAGCACGATATTCTTTTTGCCCTTCATTTTTCTCCAGTTGTAATTTGTCGAATGAAATTGGATCTTTCGCGTCTTTATCGAAATGTACCCAAGCCGATGGCGTATCTTTAAGTGAGTTCGCCATGAAATTTGTCCAAATTGGTAAAGCAGCAACTCCGCCGTATTCACGTCGACCGAGTGTGCGTGGTTGGTCGAAACCAACCCAAGCGATTGCAACTAACTTGCCATTAAAACCTGCAAACCATGCATCTTTTGCATCATTGGTTGTTCCTGTTTTTCCACCTAAATCGTCCCGACCGATTTTAAGTGCCGCTCGTCCCGTACCATGCTGAATCACATCGCGTAAAATATTAGCCATATCATAAGCTGAGCTGGACTTCAAAATGCGTTGCGCTTGGCGATAATTACTATTTGTCGCTGCGGCTGTTTGAGAATTAGATGCAACAGTTTCAGATGCGGCAGATACATCATCTAAAGTTTGATTGGTGATTTCGTTTACAGCATCTTGCTCTTGAATAGCATCGGCTGTTGCATAGGCATTTGGATCACTAATACATGGAATACAAGCATATTCTGGATTTGCTTCATAAATTACTTTGCCTGATGCATCTTCTATTTGTTTAATAAAATGGGGTTGAATGCGATAACCGCCATTTGCAAAAGTTGCATAGCCTGTTGCCATTTGCACAGGGAGTACTTGAGGTGTTCCTAATGCGATTGTGTAGTTGCGAGGAATTTGATCTTCTTGTAATCCAAAATCCATAAATAGTTGGCGTGTGCGTTCAATTCCCACAGTTTGTAATAAACGAACAGAGACCGTATTTCTTGATAAATATAATGCACGGCGTAGAGGAATCATACCTAAGTAACGCCCATCTGAGTTTTTTGGAGACCATTTGCCAATACTGATGGGGCTATCGTTCACCATGCTATAAGGTGTCATACCACGTTCAAGTGCCAATGCATAAACAAATGGTTTAATAGTTGAACCTGGTTGTCTCCATCCTTGTAACGCACGGTTAAACTTAGATTGATAAAAACTATAGCCGCCAACAACAGCTTCTATTGAGCCATCATTTGGATTCAAGGCAATCAACTGACCCTGAACTTTAGGAACTTGTACTAAAGACCAAACAGTTTTGTTTTCATTGGGGCGTAATCGAATAATATCTTTCACTTTAACGATCTGTGAAGCATTCGACATAGCGCCGCCTACACTGTTAGCATTCCGATAAGGGCGAACCCATGACATTCCTGCCCAATTTACGGTAACTGTTGAGCCATCTTGCATCAAAGCATCAAAAGAATTGTTATTAACTTTTATGACTTGTGCTGGATAGGTATTTGCATATGGAACAAACTGGTTAAGAGGTTTGTCATGTGCTTCTGGTCCACGCCAACCATGCCGGCGATCATATGCTTCTAAACCGTCTTGAATTGATTCTTCAGCATAACGTTGACGATTACTATCAATAGTCGTATACACCTTATATCCTGAATCAATCGCCTGCTCGCCAAAGTTCTCAACCAATTCTGAACGAACCATTTCGCCAACATACGGGAAAACGTTACTGACAGAGCGATCAATCATATTAAGGTTGATTGGCTCAGCAACAGCTTTTTGATATTGACTTTGATTAATATAGCCAAGTTGTAGCATACGCCCTAAAATCCAATTCCGGCGTTCAAGCGCGCGTTCAGGATTTACGACAGGGTTGTATTTTGATGGTGCTTTAGGTAATCCTGCAATCATTGCCATTTGGGCAATGGTAAGTTGATTAATATTTTTGTTGTAATAGATTTGTGCAGCTGCAGCAATTCCGTAAGCATTTTTGCCTAAGAAGATCTTATTTACGTATGAGCTTAGAATTTCTTGTTTGGTGAGATTTTGCTCGATTTTGCGAGCGAGAAAAACTTCAGTTAGTTTGCGTTTAAGTGTTCGTTCTGGACTCAAATAATAGTTTTTTGCTACCTGCATGGTAATGGTTGAACCACCAGTTTGTACATCTGACCCTGTAATAGATTCTGTTAGTGCCCGCCCCAAGCCCTTAAAACTAATCCCATTATGCTCAAAAAATGACGAATCTTCTGCTGCTAGAAATGCATGAATAAACGCTGGTGGAATCTGTTCGTATTTCACCGGAATGGAAAGTTTGCCGCCATATTCTGCAATTAACTTATTATCTGCCGTGTAAACTTGCAATGGTTTTAGTAAAGGTGCCTTTTTTAATGAACTCATATCAGGCAAAGAGGGTGCTAGATAGAGATACATGCCATAAAATCCCATTGGAAGTGAGACTAATATAATAATAAGCATCAAAAAAAATGGACGAACAATACCAGAACTGGATAGCTTTTTCATAATAAGTAAGTTTTAATAAGAGCGAATGGCAAACTAATTATGGTCAGTATATCCTTTAGCCTTACGGATTGTTAGATGAGATATTGTATCCGTATCAATTAAAGACCAAAACAAATTAGTGAGTTGTATTTTTGGGGATAAAAAAATAAATAGGAATGTACTGTGCTCAGGTTATATCGTAAACCAAATAAGGGGTTAGTAGGGGTCGATATTAGTTCGACAACTGTTAAGTTATTGGAGCTCTCTGTAAAGAACGGTAGATATTGGGTTGAAAGCTATGCTGTGATGCCACTGCCTGAAAACAGTGTCGTAGAAAAAAGCATTCTCAATCCAGAAGCAGTTGGTGACGCGCTTGAAAGAGTCGTTAACCTTGCGAATCCGCGTACGACGAATGTGGCTATAGCTGTGCCAACTTCAATGGTGATTAATAAAATCATTGAAATGGATGCAGATATGACAGCCGATGAACGAGAAGTTCAAATTCGTATGGATGCTGAGCAATACATTCCGTTCCCATTAGATGAAGTAAGTCTAGATTTTGAAGTCTTATCTGACAAATTAGCAAACCCAAATCGTGTAAATGTATTGTTAGTGGCAACGCGTACAGAAAATGTTGACACACGTGTAGAAGTTCTTGAGCTGGCTAATTTATCTGCAAAAATTGCTGATGTTGAAAGTTATGCCATGGAACGTGCTTTCAGTGTATTCGCAGATACTTTGCCAATGGGTGCAAACACAGTTGGTATTTTAGATATTGGTCATACTATGACAACCTTATCTGTCATGCAGAAAGGTAAAATTATCTATACACGTGAACAGGTATTTGGTGGTCGACAGCTAACCCAAGATGTTCAGAGTCGTTACGGTTTGTCTTTTGAAGAGGCTGGGCGCGCGAAAAAAGAAAGAACGCTGCCTGATGATTATGATACTGAAGTTCTCGAACCCTTTTTAGATGCTGTAGTTCAACAAGCGGCTCGTTCACTTCAATTTTTCTTTTCATCATCACAATTCAATGAGATTGATCATATTTTATTGGCAGGTGGTAATGCCAATATTCCTGGTTTAGCCAAGTTGTTACAACAAAAACTAGGTTATCGCGTCACCATTGCCAATCCATTCTTGCAAATGGGCTTTTCTCCGCAAATTGATATTAAAAAAATTGAAAACGATGCTTCCTCATTGATGGTTGCATGTGGTTTAGCATTGAGGAGTTTTGATTAATGGCAAAGATTAACTTACTCCCTTGGCGTGATGAGCTAAGAGAACAAAAAAAGAAACAGTTCGTTGCATTTTGTGCTGGGGTAGCAGCATTAGGCGTAGTATCGGTTTTTTCTGGATGGATGTACTTTGATCATAAGTTGAATGATCAGGAGCAGGCAAATCAGCTAATTGTAAGTACTAATCAGAATTTAGATACTCAACTTAAGTCATTAGATGGTTTGCAAGAACGACGTAATGCAATTATTGAGCGTATGAAGTTGATTCAAGGCTTACAGGGGCAGCGTCCTATTACAGTGCGTTTAGTTGATGAGCTAGTGCGAGTAACACCACCTACAATGTACTTGACAAAATTTACCCGTACAGGTGATAAGTTTACCATTGAGGGTAAAGCAGAAAGCCCAAATACCGTTGCTGAGCTTTTAAGAAATCTAGAAGCTTCACCTTGGTATCGTAATGCGTTTATGAATTCATTTTTGGCAGCAAGTGATCAAAAAGATAAAACAGCAAGTTCTTTAGTTCCTCGAATTGAAGAAAATTATGGTAGTTTTCTGGTTACTGTTGATTTGGGGGAGATAGGGACAACAGCTGAAGCTGACTCAACTTTAGAAGCAGCAGCATCAGGGACAGCAGGGGTGACAAAATGAACTTAGAGAAATCGGATGATTTAAATCAGGAAGTCGCTGTTGTAAAGAAAAAGAAGATGACGTTCGAGCAATTTTTCCAACAGTTTAATACGTTGGATATGAATAATTATGGTGGTTGGCCTCTATCTGTAAAAATCACTTGTTGGATTTTCGTTTTTCTAGCAGTTATTGCTCTAGGATATTTTGTTGTCATTAAAAAACAACTTGACAATATAACCAGCGCGCAAGCACAAGAGCAAAATTTATTAAATGAATTTAAAGAAAAAGATTCTAAATTACGTAATTTGCAGCAATATCAAGCTCAATTACAAGAAATGGAAGCAAATTTCAATCAACAATTAGAGCAACTACCGAAAGAAACTGAAATTCCAAGCTTGGTTGAAGATATTAATTTAACGGGTGTTAATTCTGGGTTGAAGTTCAAAAATATTCGTTTGGAAAGTGAAGTAAAACAAGAATTTTTTATTGAGCAGCCAATTAGTATCGAAGCTACGGGTGATTATCACGCCTTTGGTGCTTTTGTTACAGGGATTGCTGCATTGCCGCGCATCGTAACTTTGCATGATTTTGTTGTTGAAGCTGGAAAAGCAGATTCATTAAAGGCTTCAGACATTCCTGTCGTAAATTACTCAATTAAAGCAAAAACATATCGTTATATTAGTCCTGAAGAGCAAGTTGAGAAAGAATCTATGACTCAACCAGCTACAACGACAACTCCAGCAGTTCAAGGAGGGCAGCACTGATGAATAATTATAAAATAATATCTGCTCTATTTATTACCATAAGCTTGGTTGGTTGTGATTCTCGTATTGATGCCGTAAATCAACAAATGGCAGATATTCGTAATTTACCTCCGTTACCTATTGAGCCTGCACCAATATTTACTCCTGTACCATTATTTAATTATGCAGCTCATCAATTAAAAAGCCCATTTATGCCGAGTTCATTAGCTGCAGAATTAAGAATAATGGCAGGTAAACGTGTTTATCCAAACCTTAATCGTCAACCTCAACCATTAGAAAGTTATGCATTAGAAGCTTTAAATATGAAAGGTACGATGCGTGGTAAAGCGAATGAAACTATTGCTTTGATCCAAACACCTGATGGACAGATTGAACGTGTTCAAGTTGGTAGCTATCTAGGAATGAACCAAGGGCGAATCATTAAGATCAACCCGACTCAAATTGATTTAGTAGAGATTGTGCCAGATGGGCGAGAGGGTTATGTTGAAAGACCACGGACGCTCGTTTTAATTGGGCCAATATCTTAGGATTAAGGGAATAACAATGAAAAAACAGTTTAAAAATTCTTTATTTGGGGAAGTCAAGACTATGAGCCATGCATTCCGTCAATTTTCAATGGGTGCAGTCGCGATTGCAATTATGCAAGTTGCATCTGCACAAGTGAGTATGACGAATATTGTTCCAATGAGTTTGGCTGACCAAGGTACAGAAATCCGTGTGATGTTTGATGGTCTGCCACCACAACCGCAGGCCTATCAATTAGAGCAACCCTCAAGATTGATTTTAGATTTTGATAAGGCACAACAAAATCTAAAACAAAAATCGATCCCTGTATCAACTGCTGAAGCATCATCTATAGACCTTGCAGCAGATGATCAACGTTCTCGCTTGGTGGTCAATTTAAAAGAGGCAGGAGCTTTTACTACGCGCATTGAAGGCAATACTTTTGTTCTAAAAATTAATTCTGTGCAGCCTATAAATAATTCACGTAATACAACTATTGCTAGACAGCCACAGCAAGGTGTGTCGAATATTGGGTTCCAGCGTGGTGCACAAGGTGAAGGACTAGTTGTTGTAGATTTGTTAGGTAGTAATACACCTGTAGATGTGCAACAGCAAGGTAGTAAAATTGTTATCCGTACGATGGGTAATAAAATTCCTATGCATTTAGCTCGCCGTTTAAATACCAATGATTTTGCAACACCTGTTGCAAGCGTAGATGCTTATAATGACAAAGGAAACGGTGTTATTACAATTCAATCGGCAGGTAGTTATGAGTACATGGCTTACCAAGCGGAAAATAAATTAACGATTAGCCTAAAACGCCCTGAAGATAAGTCTCCTGCGAAGGCTAAAGCGCAAGTCTATACTGGAAATAAGATATCCTTAGACTTTCAGGATATCGAAGTACGTCGAGTTCTGCAGTTACTGGCAGATTTCACTAGTATAAATATGGTCGCAGCTGATACGGTTCAAGGCAATATTACTTTACGTCTGAAAGATGTACCTTGGGATCAAGCTTTAGATATTGTTCTTAAAACCAAGAATTTAGATAAGCGTCGTAATGGCAATGTAATGTGGATTGCCCCAGTCTCAGAATTAATAAAATCTGAAGAAGAGGAGGCTAAGGCGATTGCACAAAGTATTAAGCTTTCTCCAATACAAACAGAATATATTAAGTTGAGTTACGCAAAAGCTGCAGATGTACTCAAATTAATTGAAGAGTCTCGTGATGGTAAAGGTGGAACATCAAATAGAACAGCTAACTCTGACTCATTAGCTTTAGAAAGTCTATTAAGTTCTCGTGGCAGTGCTGTGGCAGATACACGTACAAATACTTTAATCATTAATGATACTGCACTAAATATTGACAAAATCCGAAAATTGATTGATTTGTTAGATGTGTCAGTAAAACAAGTCATGATAGAGGCGCGTATTGTAAGTGCAAGTACCGATTTTACTAAAGAAATGGGTGTTAAATGGGGTATTCTATCGCAAGGTATTACCAGTAATAATGATTTGTTAGTAGGTGGTAGTGATACTACTTTATGGAACTTAAGAAAGCCTACTAAAGATAGTGATACAGGGGGGTGGAAATATGAAATTGAACGTCCTGATAACCTAAATGTTGATTTGGGAGCGGTAACACCTGGCGCAAGTCGGATTGCATTTGGTTTGATTAGCCTGTCTGATTTTATGCTAGATTTAGAGTTGTCTGCTGTTCAAGCTGATGGTTATGGTGAAGTAATTTCAACGCCTAAAGTTATGACTGCGGATAAGCAATCAGCAAAAATAGAATCAGGTACAAAAATTCCATATGCTTCTTCAAGTGGTAGTGGTGCAAATGCAGTGCCTAAAACTGAGTTTATTGATGCGACATTAAGTTTGGATGTAACGCCTAGTATTACGCCAGATGGTAAAGTGATGATGAAATTAAATATCACTAAAGATGCACCAAGCACACCAACACCTACGGGTCAATTAACGATTAATAAAAATTCAATTGATACCAATGTATTGGTTGATAATGGTGAAACAGTAGTATTAGGCGGGATTTTTGAACAGGAAAACCTTACCAATCAGACGAAAGTGCCGTTTTTAGGTGATTTACCATATGTTGGAAGATTATTCCGCCGTGATTTAAAAACAGATAAAAAGCGTGAACTACTTATTTTTGTGACACCAAGAATTGTTAATGACACTTTGACCAGAAATCATTAATATATTTTGAATAATCGCAATTAATATAGGTGGCGCGTTGCAGGGCAAAGCGTTTGAAACCCTACCAAATATTTATTTGGTAGGGCCAATGGGGGCAGGGAAAACAACAGTTGGTCGACATTTAGCAGAATTGTTGGGACGTGAATTCATTGATAGTGATCATGAAATTGAGCGTAAAACAGGTGCTACAATCCCTTGGATTTTTGAAAAAGAGGGCGAATCTGGTTTTCGAGCGCGTGAAACTAATGTGTTAAATGACCTAACTGCACGTTCTGCCCTTGTTTTGGCGACTGGTGGTGGTGCGGTAACACAATCGGAAAATCGAAAGTTTTTAAAACAGCGAGGCATCGTTGTTTATCTATATACTCCTGTAGAGCTTCAGCTACAGCGAACTCATCGCGATAAGAATCGTCCATTGTTGCAAGTAGAAAACCCAGAAAAGAAATTAAGAGATTTGTTAACTGTGCGAGATCCACTTTATCGTGAGGTTGCACATTTTATTGTTGAAACAAATCAGGGTGCAGCGCGAGATTTAGCGCAAAAAATTCTACAGCTTATTTTATCTAAACAAATTTAGTAATTTTCTTGTTGGTCTAATTTTATGCAAACACTACATGTTGAATTGGGTGATCGTCGCTATCCTATTTTTATTGGAAGTAATTTAAATCCTAGGGATTTGCTGGCGCCATATATTCATGGTCGACAAGTAATGTTGGTTTCTAATACAACAGTCGCACCATTATATTTGCAACATTATGTTGATGGATTGCGCCAGTTAGATAAACAGATTGCACAATGTATTTTACCTGATGGGGAGCAATTTAAAGACATTCAACATTTGAATTTAATTTTTGATGCGCTTTTGGAATCAGGTTTTAATCGTGATTGCACAGTGCTGGCATTAGGTGGTGGTGTCATTGGTGATATGGCTGGTTTTGCATCTGCTTGTTTCCAGCGCGGAGTGAATTTTATTCAAGTACCAACTACATTATTATCTCAAGTTGATTCAAGTGTGGGTGGGAAGACAGGAATCAATCATCCTTTAGGTAAAAACATGTTGGGTGCGTTTCAGCAACCTCAAGTTGTATTAGCGGATATGGCGCAGCTTAATACTTTACCAGATCGTGAACTTTCTGCTGGTTTGGCTGAAGTGATTAAATATGCATTACTAGGCGATGTAGATTTTCTAGTATGGTTAGAGCAGAACATGGATGCGCTTGTTGCACGTGATGCGAATTTACTCGCAGAAGCAGTTTATCGTTCATGCGCACATAAAGCTAGAATTGTGGCTAATGATGAAAAAGAGCAGGGCGAGCGTGCACTTTTAAATTTAGGGCATACTTTTGGGCATGCAATCGAATCCTATCTAGGTTATGGGGTATGGTTACATGGTGAGGCGGTTGCAACAGGTATGGTAATGGCAGCAGATTTGTCACATCGTCTAGGTTGGATATCTGCTGAAGATGTTGAGCGTACAAAAAGAATTATTCTACGTGCCCATTTACCGATATCATGTCCACAAATTCCACTCGACGAATTTTTGGCTTATATGTCGCATGATAAAAAAGTGCTCAATGGCCAATTGCGTTTGGTTTTACTTAAAAAGTTAGGTCAAGCCATCATTACCAAAGATTTTGATGTGGATTTAATGAAGCAAACGATTCTTGCGAACCAATCTTCATAATCAATATATTGAGAAAAATATGCTTATTTCTAGATCAATTTGGCAAAATATTCAACAATACAGCTGGCTCACACTTGCAATTGTATGCTTGATTGCTGCATTGGTCTTTTGGGGCATTACTGATGGAGATGCTTTGGTTGAAGTAGATCAACCAGCTAAAACTGAAGTTCAAATTCAACCTGAAAAAGTGGCTGCAACTGCTCATCTAGGTGCCTTTTCTAACGAGGTGAAGCCATTAGATTTAACAACCAGAGTTGTTGTTTCTAATGAGCATGCACCAGAATTTCGTGGCACTAAATTTATTAAAGAAAATCAGCAACAATGGACGATGGAAATTTTTCGTAGTTCAGATGAAGCAATTGTTAAAAATTTCTTGTTAAGTCGATTAGATCGGAAAAAGTTTATTTATTTCCGCTTAACTGGAGAAGATCAGGCAGAACAATATGTTCTTGCTTATGGTATGTCACCCAATATGGAGGAAGCAAATCGTCAGTTTGCTCAACTAAATTTGGTGCTTCCTCAGTCCGTGCAACCTAAAGCTCAGCAATTATCAAAATATGCTGAGTTTGTGAATGATTTAGGCTCAGATGAATTAAAAACAGCGACAAATCAGCTTTATGATATTCAGTTAAAACCAGCAGCGCTACCTAAAGTGGACGAGAGTTTGTTGGTTGGGGGGGCTGTGGCTTCACAAGGTAGTTTGGGTGTTAGTTCAGGAAAGCCAGCAGTTGATCCTGCAATAGCAACTCAGACAACAGTCACCCAGCGTGATGCTCAAGGTAACGTGATAAACGTCAAACAAAGCCAATCTTCAACACAAAACCCTGAAAAATTGAAAGAAAATTCAGATTCTTCTAAACGCGATGTGACAGATCCATTTAATTAAAATCGCACTATTTTTGAGCATTATTAGCGCCTTTTTAAGGCGAAATGATTTATTTTGGTGCAAAAAAATTTCATAAGATATAGCTTTAGCCTATTATAAATTAAGGTTATTTTAATTTTTTTAATGATTTAGTAAATTTTCAATTAATTGGTATGTTTTTTGCTTCCTTGTGGTGCTAATTTATCTGCTCATTGCACTTTTTCACACTAAATACCCAATTAATTTAGTGAAATGGAAAGTTTTTGTGCTTTACAAACATTGGTGAAGGTGTAATAACTGAAAACACTTTATATGCTTGAGTACGCTGTTTCTTCTTAAAGAAAGGCGTATATTGCAAATCCGCCAGGAAAAATGTTTTTGCGAAGCATTGAACTTTATATGAGTTGATCGGCAATATCGCAGAAAATGAATTGATTGTTTGTTGCTCGAAAGAGCCATGTTGAAAGAAGGGTACGCTATGCACATGCCATCGCCTAATACTGTAGCTCCCGCTCAAGGCTTATATCAGCCTGATGAGTTTAAGGATAACTGTGGTTTTGGTCTGATTGCCCATATGAAGGGTGAATCAAGCCATCATCTGGTCGAAACTGCGATTCACAGTTTAAGTTGCATGACGCACCGTGGTGGTATTGCCGCGGATGGTAAAACAGGAGATGGTTGCGGATTGTTATTGGCAATGCCAAAACAATTTTTCCGTGAAGAAGCTCAGAAGCTAGGCAGTAATCTAACTGAGATTTTTGCTGCGGGTACAGTATTTTTGAATATTGATCCTGCTTTAGCTCAAAATGCAAAGAATATTTTAAATAAAGAAATTGCAGCAGAAGGTTTAACGGTTGCGGCATGGCGTGTTGTACCAACAAATAATGATGCTTTAGGTGAAATTGCATTACAATCACTTCCAGCATTTGAACAAATTTTAGTTAACTGCCCAATGGGTTTGACTGAAGTTGAATTTAACCGCAAGTTATTTTTAGCTCGTCGCCGTGCAGAACAACAATTACAAAACGATCCATTATTCTATGTGACAACACTTGCAACAACTGTCATCACATATAAAGGCTTAATGATGCCAGCAGCAATTGCTGACTTCTATACAGACTTAGCTGATGAACGTCTAAAATCGCATATTGTGGTGTTCCATCAGCGTTTCTCAACAAATACTTTGCCACGTTGGCCATTGGCTCAGCCATTCCGTTATCTTGCGCATAATGGTGAAATTAATACCATTACAGCAAACCGTAACTGGGCACTGGCTCGTACGCCAAAGTTTGAAAATCCATTACTGCCAGGTTTAACTGAGTTAAATCCGATTGTAAACCGTACTGGTTCGGATTCATCAAGCCTAGACAATATGCTAGAAATTCTTGTTGGTGGCGGAATGGACTTATTCCGTGCACTTCGTATGTTGGTTCCACCAGCATGGCAGAATGTTGAAACTTTAGATGCTGATCTACGTGCATTCTATGAATTCAACTCTAAGCATATGGAGGCTTGGGATGGTCCAGCGGGTCTTGTGATTCAAGATGGTCGTCACGCGATTTGTATGTTGGATCGTAATGGCTTACGCCCAGCGCGTTGGGTGATCACCAAAAATGATTACATCACGCTTGCATCAGAGATTGGTGTATGGGGCTATGAGCCAGAAGATGTTGTGTCTAAAGGTCGTGTTGGTCCTGGTCAAATCTTGGTTGTAGATACTTTGACAGGCAAAGTGCTTGATACGAAAGATGTCAGCAATCACCTTAAAAACATGCGTCCGTATCGTGAATGGTTGCGTGACCATGCGATTCGTTTGAAAGCAGATCCTCAGCTTGAAGAACAATTGAGTGATCAAGGTTTAACTGGTGATGCATTAAAAGCGGCTCAAAAAATGTTTATGGTGACATTTGAAGAGCGTGATCAGATTTTGCGTCCAATCGCAGAAAGTGGTCAGGAAGCTGTTGGTTCAATGGGTGATGATACGCCAATGGCAGTCTTGTCTCGTCAAGTTCGCCATGTATCAGACTATTTCCGTCAACAGTTTGCGCAAGTGACCAACCCACCAATCGATCCATTACGTGAATCGATTGTAATGTCATTGGAAACATGTTTGGGTCGTGAGCAAAACGTATTTGAACAGGGTCCTGAACACGCTGATCGCATCATTATTTCAAGCCCTGTATTGTCACATTCAAAAATGCAGCAGCTTCGTGATGTTGAAAAAGAACGTGCGGGTTATGCTGTTGCTGATATCAATCTGAATTATGCAGAAACCGAAGGTTTACAAGCCGCAGTTGCACGTATTTGTGAAGAAGCTGCACAAGCGGTTCGTGATGGCAAAACTTTAATCGTTTTGACCGATAAAAATATTCGTGAAGGTTTCTTGCCAGCAAACTCAGCATTGGTAACAGGTGCAGTACATCACTACCTGATTCAAGTTGGTTTACGTACTGATGCAAATATTTTGGTTGAGACAGGTTTCGCACGTGATCCACATCAATTTGCAGTACTACTAGGTTTTGGTGCGACAGCAATTTACCCGTATTTAGCTTATGACGTGATTAATGATTTGGTTGCAAAAGGCGAGTTATTGGGTGACCCAATTTATGCGCAAGCAAACTTCCGTAAAGGGATTGAGAAAGGCCTATTAAAAGTTCTTTCTAAAATGGGGATCTCGACAGTTGCTTCTTATCGTGGCGGCCAATTGTTTGAAGCGGTAGGTTTGTCATCTGAAGTGGTTGATAAATGTTTCCTTGGCGTACCAAGCCGTATTCAGGGTGCAACCTTTGCTGATCTGGAAAATGACCAGAAAAAATTGGCAAGCACAGCTTGGTCAAATCGTAAACCAATTGATCAGGGTGGTTTACTGAAATTCGTATTCGGTAAAGAGTACCATGCGTTCAACCCTGATGTGATTAACTCATTGCATAAAGCGGTTCGTTCAGGTCAATATCAAGACTTTAAAGAATACGCTGAGCTAGTAAACAACCGTCCAGTTGCTACGATTCGTGACTTATTCAAGTTAAAAACAACCGATTCGATTGCGATTGATCAAGTTGAAACGATTGAAGAGATTCTACCTCGTTTTGACTCTGCGGGAATGTCTTTAGGTGCATTGTCTCCAGAAGCACATGAAGCAATTGCAATTGCGATGAATACGATTGGTGGTCGTTCGAACTCTGGTGAGGGCGGTGAAGATCCTGCACGTTACGGCACTATTCGTAATTCGAAAATCAAACAGATTGCATCAGGTCGTTTTGGTGTAACTCCTGCGTACTTAACTTCTGCTGAAGTGTTGCAGATTAAAGTGGCACAGGGTGCAAAACCAGGTGAAGGTGGTCAATTACCAGGTGGTAAAGTAAATGGCTTAATTGCACGTTTACGTTACTCAGTGCCGGGTGTGACTTTGATTTCTCCGCCTCCGCATCATGACATTTATTCGATTGAAGATTTGTCACAATTGATCTTTGACTTGAAGCAAGTCAATCCTCAAGCGATGGTATCGGTAAAACTAGTATCAGAGCCAGGTGTTGGTACTATTGCGGCAGGTGTTGCAAAAGCCTATGCCGACTTCATTACCATTTCAGGTTATGACGGTGGTACAGCGGCATCACCACTTTCATCGATTCACCATGCGGGCTCGCCTTGGGAACTTGGTTTAAGTGAAGCGCATCAAGCACTTCGTGTAAATGATTTGCGTGGTAAGGTTCGTGTACAAACTGATGGTGGATTAAAAACAGGTCTGGATGTGATCAAAGCAGCAATTTTAGGTGCTGAAAGCTTTGGTTTCGGTTCTACACCAATGATCGCATTAGGTTGTAAATATCTGCGTATTTGCCACTTGAATAACTGTGCAACTGGTGTTGCAACACAGCAAGATCATTTACGTCAAGAGCACTATATTGGCGAGCCAGAAATGCTCATCAACTTCTTCAAGTTTATTGCTGAAGAAACACGTGAATGGTTAGCTGCTTTAGGTGTTGCATCACTTAAAGATTTGATTGGTCGTGTTGATTTGCTTGAGGTTTTACCAGGCGAAACTGAAAAGCATGCTCATCTTGATCTCAGTGCATTATTGACATCACATCCTGCTGCTGAAGGCAAAGCTCAGTATTGCCAAGTTCAAGGTAATGCACCATTTGATAAAGGTGTTTTAGCTGAGAAAATGGTGGCTGAGATGTTGCCAGCAATTGAAGCAGGTACAGGTGGTTCGTTTAACTTCACTGTCGGTAACTGTGACCGTTCAATTGGTGCGCGTATTTCTGGTGAAATTGCACGCCGTTATGGCAACTTGGGTATGGAAAACAGCCCAGTAGTCATGAACCTTGTAGGTACTGCTGGTCAGTCGCTTGGTGTTTGGAACGCTGGTGGTTTGCATATCAAACTTGAAGGTGATGCAAACGATTACGTGGGTAAAGGTATGGCTGGTGGTCGTGTGTCGATCTTCCCACCAAAAGGCTCTCCTTTCCAAACGCAAAATACTGCAATTATTGGTAACACCTGTTTATATGGTGCGACTGGCGGTAAGGTCTTTGCGGCGGGTACTGCGGGCGAGCGTTTTGCAGTTCGTAACTCAGGTGCATTTGCAGTCATTGAAGGTGCAGGTGACCACTGTTGTGAATATATGACAGGTGGTGTGGTGACAGTACTGGGTAAAGTCGGTCATAACTTCGGTGCAGGCATGACTGGTGGTTTTGCTTATGTACTTGACCTTGATAATGACTTTGTTGACTACTATAACCATGAGCTTATTGACCTAAATCGTATCTCTACAGAGGCGATGGAAGATCATAAAGAAAACCTCCTTCGTATTCTTGATGAACATATTCAAGAGACTGGAAGTGCTTGGGCATACAAAATCCGTAATGAGTTCGACTTCTATAGTCGTAAGTTCTGGCTTGTAAAACCAAAAGCTGCTAATTTGCAATCGCTTTTGAAAACAACCCAAGCTGATCCACAATAATTCCACGACTGCAAAGACATAGGCAGGTGCAGAGGTGAAGGACACCACTGCGCCTACCCACGGAGAGAGACATGGCAGAACGCCTCAATAATGACTTTCAATTTCTGGATGTAGCACGCCAAGATCCAGAGAAAAAAGATATTACTGTCCGCAAAGCAGAGTTTGTGGAAATTTATAAGCCTTTTACTGCGGAAGTGGCGGCAAATCAGACGCACCGTTGTTTAGGTTGTGGTAACCCATATTGTGAATGGAAATGTCCAGTACACAACTACATTCCAAACTGGTTAAAGCTGATTGCAGAAGGACAAATTTTCCAAGCGGCTGAGCTTTGCCATCAAACTAATACCTTGCCAGAAGTATGTGGCCGTGTTTGTCCGCAAGACCGTTTGTGTGAAGGTGCATGTACCTTAAATGATGGTTTTGGTGCGGTTACGATTGGTAATGCAGAAAAATATATCAATGATACAGCGTTCGCTTTGGGCTGGCGTCCAGATATGTCTGGCGTGAAATGGACCAATAAAAAAGTTGCCATTATTGGTGCGGGTCCAGCAGGTTTAGGCTGTGCTGATATTCTTGCTCGCGGCGGTGTGAAACCAGTTGTATTTGATAAACGCCCTGAAATTGGTGGTTTACTTACTTTTGGTATTCCAGAATTTAAAATGGAAAAAGATGTGATGAAACGTCGTCGTGAAATCTTCACGGGGATGGGTATCGAATTCCGCTTAAATACTGAAATCGGTGTCGATGTAACGATTGAACAACTCCTTGCTGAATACGATGCCGTATTTATGGGGATGGGAACCTATACCTACATGAAAGGTGGTTTTCCTGGCGAAGATCTTGATGGTGTTTACGATGCCTTAGATTTCTTAATCGCTAACGTCAATCGTTGCCAAGGTTGGGAAAAAGATCCAAGCGAATACATCAGTGTTGATGGTAAGAAGGTGATTGTTCTTGGTGGTGGTGACACTGCAATGGACTGTAACCGTACTTCATTGCGCCAAGGTGCGCATGATGTGACATGTGCTTATCGTCGTGACGAAAGCAACATGCCGGGTTCTGCGCGCGAAGTGAAGAATGCCTATGAAGAGGGTGTAAAATTCCTGTTCAACCGCCAGCCAATTGAGGTTGTTGGTGAAAATGGTAAGGTGACTGGTGTTAAGGTTGTCACTACACAAATGGGTGAGCCTGATAGCCGTGGTCGTCGTAGCCCTGAACCTGTTCCGGGTTCTGAAGAAATTTTGCCGGCAGATGCAGTATTACTTGCATTTGGTTTCCGTCCAAGTCCTGCTGATTGGTTTGGTTCTGCAAATGTAAGTTTAGATGGTTCAGGTCGTGTCGTTGCGGCAGAACAACAAGAATTTAAATTCCAAACATCTAATCCAAAAATCTTCGCTGGCGGAGATATGGTGCGTGGTTCTGATCTTGTTGTTACTGCAATTTGGGAAGGTCGCCAAGCAGCAGAAGGTATTTTAGATTATTTAGGTGTCTAATTAATCTTTATAGTTTGATTGCGATAAGGCCTGCTTAAGCAGGCTTTATTTTTTCATCTTATCTTTTTGGTAGTTTTAGCAAATCTCGTAAGCTTTTTTGCCCTGTCGCTGATCATTTTTCAGCATGATACTCGAAGACCAATCAGGAAATTGTGCAGGCAATAAAGATGGCTCTTGCAAATGTGAATGCTGAAAGAACCTATTTAAATAGACCAAAAGCTTTGGGTATTACGGTACGTCGTTTGCAGTTTAATCCAAAAAAAATTAAACGACATTATTTTGCTAATTCTCCACTAATGTCACATCTCTTAACGGCTTTGTCCTCAACATTTCCAATCGGTGAACAGTATTTTGTAAATAGCGTGAGGAATGTCAGGGATAAAGTCCAAGAGCCGCAGTTACAAGCACAAATTGCAGCATTTATCGGGCAAGAAGCGATGCATTCTAAAGCACATACCGAATTTAATGATGCATGGCGAAGAGATGATTACAATCTAGACCGTTTTCAAGCGTGGCTCGCAAAACGTGATGATACACTGAGAAATATTCACCCTAAATTACAGCTTGCGTTGACCTGTGCATTTGAACATTTTACAGCGATGTTAGGTGGTTATATTCTGAAGCATCCAGAGATTCTAAGTACTTTAGATGATGATGCGATGAAACTTTGGGTTTGGCATGCGATTGAAGAAATCGAGCATCGCTCGGTTGCTTTTGATGTCTATCAAGAGGTCTATGGTGATGACCGAATTCGTCGCCTGTTGATGCGTAGCGTGACCACCGGATTTGCAAGTCTCACTTTTTATGCAACATCACGTTTGATTTGGCAAGATAAGTGGAAAAGCTTTCCGAAAGTTGGTGGCAATGTATTTGGGATGTATTTGCTTGGGAAAATGTTTATTCAACTGATTCCAGAATACTTGTCTTATTATCAAGCGGATTTTCATCCTGCAAAGCACGACTATACAAAATTAGTGAATTATTGGAAAGCACGTATGGCAGATGAGTACGGTATGGTCAGTTTTCAAGAAGAAAAAGTTTCAAAATTATATAGTTAATCCATTTTTTATAAACATAAATGTTGTGCTTAACAAGGCATTACTCAAGGCCATTGAGTAATGTCTTTTTTTATTTAAATACGTATAAAGTAACTTTAATAAATGTTACACAGCGAACAAAAAATCACATTACAATGAATTATTGCAAAAAATATAAAGAAAAACCTGAGGATAAATTTTTATGAAAGTTATTAAGAAAACCGCATTAGCAACAGTATTAACAAGCACCTTGTTGTTCACAGGTTGTGGATATAATACTTTACAAGTGAAAGATGAAGCCGTAAGTGCTTCATGGTCTGAGGTGCAAAATCAGTATCAGCGTCGAGCAGATCTTGTGCCCAATCTTGTCAATGTGGTTAAGGGCTATGCTAAACATGAAGAACAAGTCCTCACAGAGGTTACACAAGCTCGTTCTAATGTTGCGGGTTTAAAAGTAGATAAAGAAGTTTTAGAAGACCCAGCGCTATTCGAAAAATATCAACAAGCACAAAGTCAATTGACTGGTGCATTATCTCGTTTGATTGCTGTTTCTGAAAATTATCCAGATTTAAAAGCCAATGAACAATTTCGTGATTTACAAGCACAATTGGAAGGTACAGAAAATCGAATCGCGGTTGCTCGTAATCGCTATATTACGACCGTGCAAGATTACAACTCATATGTGCGTCAGTTCCCACAAGCAATGACGGCAAAAGTCATTGGTATGAAAACCAAAGAGAACTTTAAAGCAGAGCAATCTGCGCAACAAGCGCCAACAGTTTCATTTAATTAAGATTTGAAATTGTTCTTGATGGGTTTGGAGTTGCCATATGTTGGAAGAAATTAGACAAAAACTTAAGCAGCTTTCGGCTGTTCTCATGATTGTTTTTGTAACACTATTTTTTCAACATACAGTTTGGGCTGAGGTTGCGACTGCAGCAGATGAAACTGATTTAGTCGTTGCAAGTAAAATTATTCAACAACAGCAAAAGAATAAGCCCACGCCTTCAAGTGCTTCAAATACTGAAACATCGGTATTGCCTAAAGTTGCGAATGATATGGTTGAGGGTGAATCCATACGTGGTTTACCGACTTTAAATCAGCCTATCATAGATCAAGCCAAAATATTAAGTGATGCAGAAATACAGCAACTCAATCAAAAAATACTGACGTTGTATCAGCAGGGTAAAGCTCAGATTGGGGTGATTATTGTGCCAACCACTGGACAGGAAGCTATTTTTGATTTTGCTTTACGTACAGGTGAAAAATGGCAATTAGGTTCTGCTAAACGTGATAATGGTTTGTTGATGGCAATTGCAGTCAATGATCGCAAAATTCAGATTCTAACAGGCTATGGTCTAGAAGGTGTTTTACCTGATGTGGTACTGAGCCGCATTATTCGTAATCAAATTACACCTTATTTTAAACAAGGTCAGTATGCTCAAGGAGTTTCATCAGGTTTGGATGAGATAAGCCGGATTGTAAATCAAGATCCAGAAATTGCACAACAGGCTGCCCAAGAATTAAAAGACCGTCATGAACAAGCTTTACGTGAGCAACAAGCGAAAGATAATACGCTAACTATGGCGCTATTTATCCTTATAGCTGGTGTTGTCGGTTCATTCATTGTTGGCAATCGTTTAAGCGCTGCTACAGCAGGCGTTACCGCTGCCGCTGCTGGGCTTTTAAATGGCGCTGGTATTTTGATGAGCTTATTGCTTGGTTTTGGTATTTTCTTTTTACTGATTACCTCACTAGCTCAGCTTATTTTTCAAGCTTTTCTATCTGGAGGGGGACGAGGTGGCGGTGGTTTTGGTGGAGGAAGCGGTGGCGGATATAGTGGCGGTGGTGGTAGTTTTGGTGGAGGAGGAGCATCAGGTTCATGGTGACAAAGACGGATACAACGGAAATCATTACGCAATCGAAACTAGAAGAATATGCACAACCTAGTCTAAAACGCTGGTTCAAACATTTTTTCTATATTTCTTCTGCACATCGTTTTTTTAATAAAAAAGATCGCTTAGATATTGCACAAGCTGTGCAGCAAGCCGAAAAAGGGCATGTTGGGGAAATTCAAGTGGTAATAGAAGGGCATATACCCTGTTCACAAGCTTATCATCAAAACACACGGCTACGTGCTCAGCAGCTATTTGCTGAATTAGGTGTATGGGATACTGAATTGAATAGTGGGGTTTTGCTTTATTTGAACCTTTGTGAGCGCAAAGTTGAGATTGTGATTGATCGTGGTCTTAAAAATGCGACTCAAACTGAGATTTGGAATCAGATTTGTCAGCGTATTGTCTATCAACTTGCTCAAAAACAACATTTAGAAGCTATAAAAAACGGAATTAACGAGATTGGTCAAGTATTAGATCATTATTATTCTAATTCGAAGATAGATAACAAAAATGAATTGCCAAACGAGCCTATCATTCTAAATTGAATGATTTAATAGTTTTATGATCTTTTTTGACACATTTAGAGTAGGCTTATCTCGTAAATAGTTTTGTAAAGACCTATTTCTGGAATGAACTTTTTATCTTCCGATAAGCGGTCATGTAAATATTCATAATTTTTATGTGATTTGTTTCGCTCAATTTTGCGTCTCTTCGATAGAAATCATGCTTAATTGGTACGGGATTTGAAAATAAGTTGTGAAAGGTGACATTTTTTGTCATTTTTTGCCATAAAGGGTGATAATTGCGTTAAAACTAATCTGCAATAATATTCTTTTAAGTCTCTGTTTTTTTGAGTTAAAATTGGCTAAGCTAAGGATTGGCATAGAACATGCTAAATACAAAGTAGCTGAAAAGGCTTATAAAAATTTAATACATTGGAGAAATGTTATGAAATCAATGCAAAAAGGTTTTACTCTTATCGAATTGATGATCGTTGTAGCGATCATTGGTATTTTGGCTGCAATTGCACTTCCTGCTTACCAAGACTATACAGTGCGTACACGTATCACTGAAGGTTTAGGTCTTGCTGAATCTGCAAAATCAGCGATTCAAACTGATGGTTCAGCGTCTTTAGCTGATCTTAACCGTACTGTTACAACTTGGAATGCTCAAGCTGCTGGTACTGGTGCTAACTCTAAATATGTAGATTCTGTATTGATGACAGCTGGTACAGGTGTGATCACGATCACTTATAATCCGACTCAAGTTGGTTTGGCTGCAGCAGAAAATATAATTACTTTAACGCCGTGGGTGCGTAGTGGTGCAGCTCAAGCTGGTGAATCATTGGCAGCAGCAATTGCTGCTGGTCGTACTGGTACAATTGACTGGGGTTGTGCTTCTGAAACAAATGCAACTGCAACTGCAAGTAATATTACAGCTCCTGCTGTAGCTGCAGGTGTGCGTGCTAAATACGCTCCAGCAGCTTGCCGTTAATACTTTCCTAAAAAATGCAGCCTTAGGGCTGCTTTTTTTTATTCAATATAAATGCTCGAATGTAATAAAAATACGAATAAAGTGACGTTTTAGGTTACCTATTTTTTTTTGATAAACATAAGTTACTGTAAAATAACATTTTAATTTATGGTACGCTTTTTGATTGTAAAATAATAATAAATGGGATTATGGGGTGGAGTATGCAAAAGGGATTCACACTGATTGAGTTGATGATCGTTGTTGCAATTGTGGGTATTTTGGCTGCAATAGCAATGCCTGCGTATCAGGATTATACGGTTCGTACTCGTGTCGTTGAGGGGATTGGTTTGGCTGATCAAGCAAAACAGGCAATATCGATTGAAGCAATTATTTCGGCAGCAGATTTACAGCGTGTAGCGCAGGCTTGGAATGCACAAGCTGTAGGTACTGGGGCAAATAGTAAATATGTTAATAGCATACAAGTTGATGAAGTGACAGGTGAAATTGAAATAACATTTAACCCAACTCAAGTCGGTATTGCTGCAACAGAAAATACGTTGATGCTGAGCCCTTATATTCGGGCGAGCAATGGTAATGCACTAACTTTATTGGCTGCTTTGACTGCAGGTCGCAGCGGATCAGTTGACTGGGCTTGTTCATCGCAAACACAACAATCTGCTATAATGCAAGGTATGCCAGGAGCAACGTTAGGCACAATTCAGCCAAAATATGTTCCAGCAGCATGTAGATGATTTTAGAAGGAATTTAATTAAAAAATGCGATCAGCAAAGACAAAATTTGTAATAACGCACTTATTTTTTTCATTGTGTGTTGCATTATGCGTCGTCGTGCTTATTTTTGTTTTTTGGTATCCGTTGCCTTTGAATAAAGCGACTGGAGTTACGCACATTTTTTTAATGATGCTCGCAATAGATATTGTTTTAGGTCCCTTTTTTACTTGGTTGGTTTATAAAGAAGGCAAAAAGACTTTAGTATTTGATTTAGTAGTTATTATTTTGATTCAAATCGCTGCACTGGGTTATGGAATTTATAATATTGCACAAGGACGCCCAGTATGGATTGTATATAGTGTTGACCGATTTGATCTTGTTAGGAATAATGAGCTTTATACAAAAAATATTCACCATGCTCAAAAAAAATATCAACAAACATCTTGGTTAACACCACAATTTGCGGCAATTGAGTTTTCGAAAGATGAAAAACAACGTAATGAAGATATGTTTGATGAGGTATTGGGTGGGGTTGATATTTCCCAACGACCAGAACGTTATGTGGCGATTGATAAAGCTAAAGTTCAGATTCAGAAACGAGCACAAGATTTGGTATTATTATCGAAATATAATGATCCTGATTCTGTGAAAAAGATATTAAATCGATATCCAAAAGCAAATGCTTTTGTTCCATTAAAAGCAAATGCAGTAGATATGACTGTGTTAATTCATAAAGAAACTGCCGAGGTAATTGAAATTGTAGATTTACGACCTTGGAAATTAAATTAAATTTATTCGATTTTGAAAATTTGTTTAAATGAGCTTCGATGTATAATCTATCGAAGCTCATTTTTTTATGTCGATATGCAAATTCTTTGTAGTTTAGTTGCAGCATTGCTGATTAGTTTTGCTTGGCTGTCGCCATTTCATACCTATCCCTGGGTGACATTTTCTAGTGAGCTGGCAAGCTTCGGGGCTGCTTTGGTGTTACTGGGTGTTCTGCTCAAACAAAATATTAAAATTCCTAAACCACAACTTTTAATGTTGCCCTTGCTTTTGATTCCTTTATTTCAATTGCTATTTGGACTCGTTCCAGATTTTAGTGTGGCATTGCTCAGTTTTTCATATGTTTTTATGTTTTGGTTGATGATGATAGGTGGATATAACCTGTCCTCTACATCTCAAAATCGTGAACGCTCTATGCAAGGGATGAGTTATGTAGTGTTGAGTGTTGCTCTTATAAGTAGTTTGATTGCGATTGTTCAATGGTTGAATCTAGAGTCAAATTTTAGTTGGGTTATTCAACTAAAGGGAAGTCGGCCATATGCGAATTTTGGTCAACCCAATAATTTAGCTACATTTTTGATTGTAGGTTTAATGGGTGCGTTGTTCTTATATGAAAAGCATAAAGCATCTTTGTGGCTACTTATCCCATCAAGCTTATCTATCTTATTTGCGATTTGCTTAACGCAGTCACGTACTTCCTGGCTAGTCTGTATTTTTATTTGTATCTATTGGGTGATTAAGCAATATAAGAATAAACCAAGGCTTAATTTTATTAAGTTATTTGGTTGGGCTGCTACTTATTTTTTAATTGCGGGCTATTTATTGCCTATTATCGCACAAGTCATGACGACAAGTGTTGGAGAGGCGGTAACCCATACAGCATCACTAGCAGAACGTGCAGGTTCAGGGCATGAGCGTCTTGGGATGTGGATGCAAATTATACATGCCATAGGTGAGCGTCCGTGGTTTGGTTATGGCTGGAATCAAACAAGTGTCGCGGTTGTGGAAAGTATCCATTTTAATACCGTACAAGTTTGGTTTAATAGCGCACATAATATTGTGTTAGATCTGTTGGTTTGGAATGGTTTGCCATTAGGCTTTTTAATTATTGCGTATTTTGCGATTTGGTTGTTTTGGTTAAGTAAAAATGCAAAAGATACAATTTCGATTGTGGCAATATTAATGGTCAGCGCAATTTTGATGCATGCAATGTTGGAGTTTCCGCAGCGCTATGCTTATTTTTTATTACCAATGGGTTTTTTGTTGGGGTTAATTCAAGCTCAAACGCCAAATTTAAACGGTGTTACCTTACATCGAAATATTATTCGTTGTGTATGGCTCGTTTCTCTGATTGTCTTACTGTTGATTTGGCGAGATTACAAACTTTTTCAAGAGAATAGTAAATTGGTTTTTAAGCAAAAACCAGTTTCAGAAGAGATATTGGGCAGTTCTAAAATATTGATACTCACTCAATTTCAACAACGATTAGATTGGATTGCTTTAAAACCTCAGACATTGATGTCTGATTCAGATCTTAGCGTAATTGGCGAAATGGTTGAAAATAAGGCCACACCTTATAATTTAAAAAAATATGCACAATTACTTGTTTATAATCATAAACTTGATGAGGCGGAGCAACAATTATTTGTTTTGCAACAATTGTATAAGCAAAAAATAAGTTTGGCAGAAATTATGGAATTAAATAATAAATAAAGTTGTAAAATTCATCTACTTTATCTTTTAAGGGATAAAGTAGATGACATGCTTTAAATTTGGCTTTGGATATAGTTTTCGATGCCAACATTTTCAACTAAATCAAGTTGTGTATCGAGCCAATCCCAATATTCTTCTTCTTTCTCTAAAATTTCCTGAACTAAATCACGTGTAACGTAGTCTTGTTGTACTTCAGCAAGTTCAACAGCTTGTTTAATCGCTTCAATGTTTTCTTTTACTTTACGAATGTCGCAATTGAGGACTTCGATGGTATGTTGCCCAATATACAATTTACCTAGATGCTGTAAATTAGGTAAGCCTTCTAAGAATAAGATCCGTTCAATGACCTTATCCGCATGCTTCATTTGACGAATTGATTCTTTATATTCAGCGGAGCCAAGTTTTTCAATTCCCCAGTCATTAAACATACGAGAGTGTAAAAAATATTGGTTAATTGCAGTTAAATGGTGATAAAGCACCTGATTCAGTTGATTAATCACGTCTCGATTGCCTTTCATTGCACTTACTCCATAACACCATGATGCCCTAGTTTTTAAGGCAATTTATATGATTTTAATCAACAAATAATAATCTGACGAGTAAATTATAGAACGGCAAATGAAAATCACAATCAAAATACGAAAAGCATTTTGGATTTATAGTAAGGGGGAATAATTGAAATAAAAAAACCGCTTATCTGAGGAGTGGTTAAAGTTCGACAAGAAGCGGTGGAGTCGTAAACGGATAGTTTAAATGAGCTTGTTGAGATATTGGATTAATTTAAATTATGCAGCAACTGAAATACGAGCAGCTATTTCTGCGAGCTCATCACTAATAATTGAACGAGCTTCGGGTGCACAACGACCACAGCAAGTGCCTAAGTCGAGTAAATCACGAATTTCACGATAACTTTCAGCGCCATTTGCAACAGCGTCTTTGATATCTTGATCTGTGATTCCACGGCATAAACAGACATACATGGGAGTGATCCACAAATATTAATGCGATAATTGATATTATTGATAATTGTTATCGTTTGTCAATGAATTTCATTCTTAGAGTGAATATATTCTTATTGAGAATTTGAATAAAAAAATACCACCTGATCGGTAGTATTCTTTCTTTATTTTATCTATTTGATAAATATCGTATTTAATTCTGTGTTGGAATAATAACAATACCATCCATTTCGACTAGTGCGCCTTTAGGTAGGCTTGCTACACCTAATGCTGCACGAGCTGGATACGGCTGAGCAAAATATTCGCCCATAATTTGATTCACCAATTGGAAGTGAGAAAGATCTGTAAGGAAAATATTCAATTTAGCGATATCTGCTAAGCTGCCACCTGCGGCTGCACATACTGCTTTTAGATTGTCGAATACACGACGAATTTGAGCCTCGATACCTTCTACAAGTTCCATACTGTATGGGTCTAAGCCAATTTGACCTGAAAGATAGAGCGTATTGCCAACAAGAATTGCTTGAGAATATGTTCCGATAGCAGCAGGGGCGTGTTCAGTATGAATAACTTGACGTGACATTAAGCTCTCCTATGTCATTGTTTCTATCTTAAACAATGTGACTTTAACACAAAAGTTTGGCTCGGAAACGGTCGAATACTGTTTAGTCGCAATTGTTTGCAAATGATTCATTAGCTTTAATAATAAGGAATCTTTCAATTTTAGGTCTGGGCGAACATTGTGTATTAAACGATTAACTGACTTTTGCAACCTCTGGTTGGGCGGTTGGCATATTTAAGCGTTCAATCCGTGGGAAGCCAAAATGCATGCGTAAATCACGAATAATTTGGGCAATTTGATTTCGATTGCTCACGACTATATTCACATAGGTTTTCTGGTCTTGTGAATAGACCATTTCTACGCCTGTTTTGGCTTTTCGGCATTGATAAATCAGGTCAGAAATTTGTTCGTCACTCATCGTCATATGAATACATAAGAATGCACTAAAGCGAACATCATCAATTTCTTCTGATTGCCAGTGTAAAGGCATAATGTTTTCAGGATGGAGGTGTTGTTCATGCAGTAAATTACGGCAGCGTGAACGGTGTACGATTAAACCACGTCGAGATAAATGTCCTTGAATTGGATCGCCAAGCACAGGATTACAACAGTGTGCATATTTTACATCAACACCCTCAGTTCCTAAAATCAAGCGATCAGAAGTTTCATGATGCTGAGAGTGGTAATCTTGAGCAAATAAATGATTGGCAACCAATTGAGGTAATAAATCCCCAACTGCGATTTGTTCAAATAGCGTATCTTTATCGGCTAAATGTCGCCACTCAAGTACACTAATCCAGTCTTCTGCTGAAAGGTCATCTATAGAGCGATGAAATAGTTTTAAAGCGCGATTAAGAGCTTGTTGACCTACAAGGCGTTGCTCATCAATATCTTGTTCTCTTAGCAAATTCTGTAATGCACGACGTGCTTTTTGAGTATTAATGAAACTGAGCCAATCTGGATTCGGCGTTGCTAATACGTCTGTGATAATTTCAACTACTTGTCCGCTATGCAATGGAGTTGAAAGAGGACGAATTTCACCATCAACTTTTGCACCAACAGCATGATTGCCTAAAAATAGGCTAGCTGAGTAGGCGAAATCAACGACAGTGGCGCCTTGAGGAAGCTCATGTAATTGACCATGCGGCGTATAGACCCAAATTTTTTCTTGATGTAAATAATCAAGTAAATCGCTAAAAGTGGTTTTTGCACAATCACTATCAATGAGTGTATTTAGGTTCTGCATCGAAGCTTGAATTGCTGAACGACATGCTTGAGGTGCATTCTCCCCGAGTACTACACCAAAACGAGCAGCTTTACGCATTAATTCGGTTTGGATAGTCAAAGATAATGTTGTTTTTTCACCTTTTAGCTTAATCATTAATGATTGATTGCCACCTGGTAAAGGGCGGCGAATATGATCGTTATATTGTAAGACTTGAAAATTATCTTTGAGTGCTTCAACTAGACGGTCGCAATCAGCAATACTTTGCAGAATAATTTCAAAAGCATGGCTATGGCTTAATTCATTTAAATCAATTTCATTTTTTACAAAATGACGTAGTAGTTCGATGTTATTATTTTTCTTCTTAATACGCCCTTGTAGATTATATTTTTTCAGCAAATCTGATAATTTTTGCTCCCATACCGCTTGGTATTCACAACGTTTGGGTTTGGTTTCTAATAATGCGGTTTGCACATCATTAAACATATCCAAATCAAGATTTTGATAACATAAGTGTTCTAGGTTATCGGCCATCTCATTCATACCGACAAGACGTGCCATGGGTACGAAAATATCAAAGGTTTCTTGCGCGATACGTGCTCGTTTATCTGGGCGCAATGCACCTAGGGTCGTCATATTATGATAGCGATCTGCTAATTTAATAATAATGACACGTGGATCTTGTAAAGTGGCTTGTAGAATTTTTCGGAATGATGCTGCCTTGTTATATTCTTTATCACTAGAATGGCTGAGTTTAGTCACACCATCAACAAGTTCGGCAACGACGGATCCAAATTTTTCACCAATCTCGTCTTTGCTAAATTCAGTATCTTCTATCACGTCATGTAATAAGGCTGCCATAAGTGTATCAGCATCTAAACGCATATGTGCCAGAATGCAACTCACAGCAATAGGATGAAGAACATAGGGTTCGCCGCTTTTTCGCGTAATACCACTATGTGCTAAATCAGCAAAATCACAGGCAGCAAGTACACTCTGAATGTCACTATTTTTGAGATAGGCTTCAATAATGACCTTGAGTTGTTGCTTGGCTTGGCTGACCTCTTCGCCTGGCATAAAACACCTTTTATAACATGAATTCAGGAATAAATAAGACTAGCTTCTAATGAAAAGCATATTGTGAAACTTGTCAATTTGTTCATTAGAAAAACTCGTAAATTTTTTCAATGAAATATATTGTTTTTACCAATATAGCGCTGAAATTTTCAACAAACAAAAAAGCCCAGTGTATTCACAATGGGCTTTTAGACAAAGCAAATCCAATTTAGAAAGAGAAGCCTTCTAAATTTAATGAGTTTGTAGACAACACCATATCAAGATTTGAAGTCTGATAATCTTGATCGCGTTGTTTTAAAATTTCTTTAGTGACATGACCTGCCGCAATTTCGCGTAATGAAACGACTGTTGGTTTATCATTATCCCATTCTACAGTTGGTTCCATACCTTGACGTGCTAATTGGCGTGCACGTTTACTCGCTACCAGTACTAACTCAAAACGGTTATCTACGTGGTCTAAACAATCTTCAACGGTTACACGTGCCATAAGTTGTCTCGTTTGAACATTACATTTGAAAAGACTAAATAGTATAAAAGGCTTTTAAATAAGACTCAAGTTATTCGCGATTAAGGGTGATTAACTTTTCAATTAATTGCTGGTGACGAGCACTTTGCTGTAAGGTAACTAAACGATTTGCTGTAATAATTGCTTCTAAATCATGAACAGCTTTATTGAAATCATCATTGATGATGATGTAATCGAAATTTGCGAAATGACGCATATCTTCTACAGCGCAACTTAAACGATGTTCAATTACTTCAACTGAATCTGTTCCACGATTAGATAATCGTTGTCTTAAATCATATTGAGTTGGCGGTAAGATAAAAATTTGTTTTGATTCAGGAAAAAGTCGACGAACTTGATCAGCACCCTGCCAGTCAATTTCGAGTAACACATCATGACCTTGTTGTAATTGTTCTTTGACTTTGGCTTGAGATGTACCGTAGTAATTACCAAATACTTCTGCATACTCAATAAAACCACCTTGTTCTACTTGAGCTAAAAAAGTTTCAGTATCAGTAAAATGATAGTGAACACCATCAAGTTCACCAGGGCGTTGACCACGTGTAGTATGAGAGACAGAAACGTGTAAATTGCTGACTCGATCGAGTAGGGCTTTAACGAGAGATGTTTTGCCTGTTCCTGATGCCGCAGAAACGACAAACAATAGACCCGACATGATATTTTTCCTGATATGATAAAATATCTTGGCTATTGTAGTGTAGCGTGCCATTAAACGAAATAGTTTGGCATAAATATTCAGGTGATAAGAGAGGATGTTATGGAAATTGTATTGGCCAATCCGCGAGGCTTCTGTGCTGGTGTTGACCGTGCGATAGCAATCGTCAATCGCGCACTAGAATGTTTTAATCCGCCAATTTATGTCCGTCATGAAGTGGTACACAACAAGTTTGTGGTTGATGATCTACGTCAGCGTGGCGCAGTGTTTGTTGATGAGCTGGACCAAGTGCCAGATGGCTCGATTGTGATTTTTAGTGCTCATGGTGTTTCAAAAGCTGTACAACAAGAAGCAGATCGTCGAGGTCTAAAAGTATTTGACGCAACTTGCCCTTTAGTGACTAAAGTACATATTGAGGTCACGAAATATGCCAGAGAAGGAACGGAAGCAATCCTAATTGGGCATGAGGGGCATCCTGAGGTTGAAGGCACAATGGGACAATATGATAAATCTGGTGGTGGAAAGATTTATCTGGTTGAAGATGAAGAAGATGTTGAAGCTTTAGTGGTTGAGCATCCTCATAAAGTTGCATTTGTCACTCAAACGACGCTTTCGATTGATGATACTGCTAAGGTCATCGATGCATTAAGAACTAAATTTCCTAAGATCCAAGGTCCGAGGAAAGATGATATTTGTTATGCCACTCAAAATCGTCAAGATGCAGTACGAGATTTAGCTGAACAATGTGATGTTGTATTAGTGGTAGGTTCTCCAAATTCATCGAATTCAAATCGTTTACGTGAGTTGGCAGAGCGGATGGGTAAATCTGCTTATCTAGTAGATAATGCTGATCAGCTTGAAAAAGAATGGTTTAAGCAGGAAAGTAAAATAGGTGTGACAGCAGGTGCATCTGCACCAGAAATACTAATTAAACAAGTGATTCAACGGTTACAAGATTGGGGGGCAACCCCTCCTAAAGAGTTGGACGGACGAGAAGAGAATATTACGTTTAGCTTACCTAAAGAGTTGCGTATTCAGGTGATACAAGCCTAATTTTTATAGAAAAATGTGAACTTGAAACGGATAGTGTACAGCCTATCCGTTTTTTTATGGAGTTTATCTGCTTTGTATTGGTTCTGTAAAAATAAGATTTAATATAAAGTAAGGGAATTTGGATAATTAGGTGTAAAGCGATGGGGAACAATCGAGGATTCACTTTGATAGAGTTGATTGTAACACTGTCAATAATATCTATTATTGTTACGATCGCTATGCCTTCTTTTGGAGATATGTTGACGCGACAAAAACTTGATGCATCTTCGCGTGGTTTTATGGCTACATTGAGTCAAGCTAGATCTCAGGCGACAGTATTAAGATCAACTGTTGCAGTTTGTCCAAATAAGTTGGCTTCTGATCCAGATTTTAATAAAGATAAATGTGCACAAGCCGCAATACCAGCTTATACGGCTACTAGTCCAGCTTTAACTACAACCCAAAAGCAAGATATTTTAAATAATCGTGTTTTTTCAGTTGATATTGATTCAAAAGTAGCTGTTGAATCGACGAGTGATTCTTTTATTTTGTTTAATGCTACGGGTAGTGTGGCTGCTGTGAAAACGTTTAGGCTTTGCGCTTCTGCAAATAAGCGAACGATAACAATAACTCGTTTAGGCAGCGTGACACAGGCAAAAAATACGGGTGTATGTGTATGATAAATATAAAAAATCAACAGGGTGTTGGTCTTGTGGAGGTTTTGGTTGCTTTGTTATTACTTGCTGTAGGTGTGTTGGGATACAGTATCTTGCAATTTAGAGCCATAGATGCATCGAGTGAAGCTTTAACTCGTTCCCAAGGGGTTTTGGTTTTACGAAGTCTTGCTGAGGGTATTCGAGTAAATTCTGTTGGACAAGCGAACTACCCAGCGGCCGTACGTAATTATACGAATATAACAGCTTTACCTACAGCTCCTACAACCACATGTTTTAATCCTGCGACAGTTTGTACGCCAGCGCAAGCGGCGACGTATGATGCCTATTTTGCTGCAAAAACCGCATTTGAATTAGGGATGAATATTACAATGACCGCTTGCCCAGGTACAGCTGGGGCACCAGTTCAGCGACAATGTCTTTTTGCTGCTTGGGGGGATACGGTGTTAAGTGTAAGTGGCACAACTGCTGATATTAGTCAATGTATGTCTGCAACTGGTGTGTATGTAAGTAATTCTAAATGTTTAATGATGGAGGCATATTAAATGACTAGTCTTCGTCAAAAGTATAATATCTCCAATCAATATCAAAAGGGTTTTACCTTAATAGAATTGATGGTTGCATTAGTTTTGGGCCTATTGGTTTCTGCAGCCGCAGTGCAATTGTTTACAGGTAGTATTTTATCAACGCGTATGCAACAAGCGAATGATGAGTTGCAGAATAGTGGTATTTTCGGTTTAGATTATATTGTCCGTGATATTCGTTTAGCAAATTATGAAAATATTAATAACCCAGAGTTGAATGAGCAAACACCTTGGGGGGGAATTGTTCTAACAGCTAATAATGGGGTCTTAACCAACACTAATCTTCCGATTCCTTCAGCAGCACCTTTTATTGCTCAAGGTCTGTTGAGTCATAGTGTGGGTCTAAATGAAGCTGTGAGCACTACCCAAAACCAATGGCAAGGATTATCAAATGTGGATGTGCAAAGTGATCAGTTAACGATTCAATTTGTAGCTCCGAATGATATGGTTAACTGTGAGGGGGGTATAGTTCAAGCTCGTGATTATGTCATTCAACGTTACTTTATCCGACGAGATCCTGCAACCGCAACATCTGGTACTGATTTTGGTTTAGCTTGCGATGCCAATACGCCTACACCTGTTGGCACAGCGGCTGTTTCTACTCCAACAAATCTAACTGGCTTTGGTGATGCAGGTGAAATGATTATTCCTCGTGTTGATCACTTTACAGTTCAGTTAGGTGCGCGCACTCCAACAGGAAATCTAGCTTACTATACAATTAATCAATATCGTCAACTTGCTGCAAATGCTAGAGCTGCAACTCCTGCTACGATTCCCCCAAGAATCGTTTCAGTTAAATTTGCTGTGTTAGTTCGATCTTTGGATGATACAAAAAATGCATCGATTGATCTCACTAAAAAAATAGATATTTTGAATCAAAGTGTTGAATTGAAAGATAAAAATACAAAATATGCCCGTCGTGTATACACTACAACGGTAGCGCTTCGAAATGCTTTAGGGGAAAGAATATGAAAATAGCTTATCGCCAAGGACAAAGAGGAGCTACTTTAATTGTAGTTTTAATTTTATTGTTACTGATTACGATTCTAGGGATTCTGGCAATCCGTACGGCAATTACTTCTCTAAATATCGCAACTAATAGCCAAATTGGTCAGTTATTAGTACAAACGGGTGATGCACCTACAAACCAATTTGTAAATGTTTCAACTTATGAAGCATTAAAAAAAGCGGATGTCGTCATCGGAGCAGCAATTTTGGAACATAAAAGTGCGCCAGGTAAAGAATTTATTTTTTGCTACAGACCTACATCGGCGCAACAAATGGGAGCTGCTTTAGATGCAACCGTATTGGTTCCTCCAGCACAGACTGATCCTGCTAATACCAAAGCAACAATTGATTCTACGCAGTCTAATCGTAGTGGTTTTTGTGATTTAGAAAAGGATTTTGGAAGTGCTCGGTCAGCAGTGGTAACACAAGTTGCTGTTCGTATACCAACAGATGCTGCAAATGCGGGTATAGGAGCTTATTTAGATCGTAACTCTGATTTGAGTGAAAACTCACTTGTAAAAAATAGTAAGGCTTCTGATTCACGTGTACGCATCACAATTACATCAATCCTTCCAAGTTACTCAACACAGGATTTGTCTGTAGTGCAGGAAGACTGTATTGGATCAGCGACATCCGTAGGATATATCAATGACAATCTTGATGAGGCAGTTGCAGGTAAAAAAACGATGGCCGAGTGTTTATCTGGGTACGGTATTCCTGTAAATACGCAAGTACAAGAATTAGTTCTACGTGAACGTGAGCAGCAAATAAGTGCTCCAGTACCAACCCCATAATGAAAATGGAGAATGATGATGAAAAAATTAAAAAATAGGTTGAATTCTCAAAATCAAACTCATCATATTCAATATGGTGTGTCATTTGCTTGGGCATTTACTGGAACGATGTTGGTTGCTTCTTCTGTTGCGCAAGCTACCGATATGCAAATTTATGCCGTACCTACTGCAGGTAAAAAAACGATTGTCATGATGTTGGATACTTCTGGTTCGATGGGTTATACCCTCAGTTCTGGGTATAGCTTGTATGACGATTATGGTTTAACAAGTAATAGTTGTAGTGTAACTTCGTCCACGAGTTCAACAACACCATCTTATACGCGTTATTATTGTTCAATATCTGCAAGTACAACCAACGCGAAGGTTAAAGATACTTCTTCAGGCTGTGAGGCACAACCTTTAGGTGCGACAGGAGCATCAATTACAGGCTATCGTTGCTATGATCGGTTGAGTCGTCTCAAAGATGGTATGTTTGCTTTTTTAGATAGTAATAATCCAACATTAAATAATGTGCGTGTAGGTCTCGGGCATTTTTCAGCCTATAACTCAGGTACTACAACTGGAGATGGTTCATCAGGTGAAATTCTAGTACCTGCTAAGGCGCTTGGGACTGTTGGTTCTACCCAGCGTGTGGCGTTAAAAACTGCGGTTGCAGGTCTGGTTGCAAGTAATGGTACCCCATCTGCTCATGCCTTCGCAGAAGCTGCAGCTTATTTGATGGGAACATCTACATATACTGAAAACCGAGTTTATCGCGACATAGCTGTAGAAAAACAAAGATTGGTCAGAAAATACGTTAGCACGCTTGTGTCTGGTCGATATAATTATACTTATACATACACAGTATCGAATTGTACGGCTTGGAATACTACGGTTTTTGGCAGTACTAATGCACAAACTTGTTCAAATTGGGTCGCTAACTCGTCAACAACAGGCACAAGTACAGGTAGTACTAGTTCTTCAAACCCATTATGGACATCTCAACCAACTTTTACATATGATTCGACAAATCCAAGTTCAGTCAGTAATAACCCTGGAAATAATACCAATCAACAGATTATTTTTAGGGTAAATGAATCTCAACTCTATCAAATCAATGCGGATGCGAATAGCGGCGTTCCGAAGTCAAAAAGTAGAGATACAACGTCGAATCCAGATATTGTAATGGATCGAACGGCGGCTGATATTGATGTGGCATATAAATCCCCATTGCCTGATACCGCTGATCGAGTATCTTGTGATGGTCAAGGGGTCTATTTCTTGTCAGATGGTGCTGCAAACAGTTCTAGCACAGCAGAAGCTACGCAAGTAATGTCAAAAGCATTAGGTAATAGTGGGACTGGTTTTAGTTGTAGTGGTGGACTAAGCAATACAGGTAGTGACTCAGCTTGGGATTGTATGGGGGAATTCGCTAAGAAGTTATATGACAGTACAAAAAACCCAGCAGGTGTATCTATTCAGACAGCTTTTGTTGGTTTTGGTTCAGTCATGAATAACTTAACAGCAACTAGCGGTGCAGAAGATGCTAGAAATGCCTGCAAAATCAGTTCTCGGACACAAGCTGATCGTACTGGTAACGATGCTTGTTCACCTGGCCAAGGAACTTATGCAGTTTCTAGTCCTGGTTATGGTAATGGTGGTTTTTTCCCAACCCAAAGTTCAAGCGGAGTGACAGACAGTGTTATTGCGTTTATTAATAACTTAGGTTCGGCACCATTGGAGCCATTAACGACAGGCGCAATTTCAGTTCCAATCGATGATTTGGATCCATCGGGTTTACAACCTTATGGTTATTTACGTGCGCTAGAACCTAACCCGCAAAGTAATAAAGTGATTTGGGCAGGTAATCTTAAAAAGTATAAAGTTGCTTTAACCGGTACAAATACAGGTGCATTCACTTCAGTGAATGGAACTACACTTGTTTATAAAACTGATGGCGGTTTTAATACAAATACAAAAGATAATTGGAACAATGCGAGTGTCTATCAGAATACGAGTTATGATGATGGCGGGATTGTTAATTTAGGTGGAGCATACTCTCGTGTACCTATGCCTATTCTAGGTCAAAATCAGGATTTGAATAAAAAGCCAAAAGAATATGCATTAACTGCGACTCCAAATGCTTTAAGAACTTTATTTACAGATGTTGCTGTAACTGGTGGTAGTACATTAACAGGAGCAAGTAACGGTGCAAGTTTATTGCGAATTCCTGAAGGAACCGTACCTACTACAAATGTTGGTTCATATGTTTTGGGTAAATTTTCTACTCAACTTGGTTTAAAAGATTTTCCACTCTTTATAAAGCAAAAACTTTTGAACTATCTTGGGTATAGTGTTCCTTTAGATGAAACTGCCACAGCTTTACCAACGTCATTAATTACACCAAATGCTCCGAATTTAGCGATGGGTGGAAGTATTCACTCATATCCAATTCAATTAACTTATTCAGGTACGTTAGATTCAACAGGTAAACTGACAAGTACAAGAAGCCAATCTGTTTTGTATGGAACGATGGATGGTGGTCTTCATCTTGTTGACGGTGAAACGGGTGTTGAACAGATGGTTTTTGTTCCAGCTGAGTTGTTAAGAAGTACATTGTCTTCAAAAGCTTTGGTGAAAGGACAAGATGATACGAATGCGCCTGTGCATGGTGTAGATGCTGCATGGGTTGCTGATGCTGCCTATACAACACAGAAAGCAGCATCTGCTACAGATAGTAGTCTAGTTAAAGCCCGTCAAATGAATGTGTACGGTGGCTTGCGAATGGGGGGGAGTAGCTATTATGGTTTAGATGTTTTAGATCCTAAAGCACCAAAATTCCTTTTCAGAATAGGGGCTGATCAATCGCCTTATTCTCGTATGGGGCAATCATGGTCTAAACCTATTTTAGCGAATATTCGATATAATAATCAGATTAAACGAGTGATGATCGTTGGCGGTGGATATGATCAATGCTACGAAAATCCAAAATTTGAATTTGGTAAAGTATTATCTTATACGAACGTAAACGGTGTAAATGTGCCAACTGATTACCCCGATGCTTCTTGTGATAATCGTACTGAAGCAAAAGGGAACGCGATTTACATTATTGATGCTAAAACTGGTGCTCGCTTGTGGTGGGCAAGTAGTTCATCTGGTGCTGATGTAACAAATGCCGATATGAAACACAGTATTGTTAGTCGTATTAGTGTTATTGATCGGGATGCTGATGGTTTAGCTGATCATTTATATTTTGGTGATTTAGGTGGTCAAGTTTTCCGTGTAGATATTAATAATGCTTCAGGTACATCAAGCGCAAATTTAGGTAAGCGAGTTGTTCGTTTAGCTAATCTCGCAACGACGACAACTGGAACTACCTTAACTAATGGCACAAATCCTCGTTTTTATGAAGCACCAACGTTAACAATTCATGACCAAGGTGCTACAACCTTTATTTTGGTTGGTGTCGCTTCAGGAAATCGAAGTACTCCGCTAGATGTTTATCCATTGATAGGTCGTGATGGGATGTTGCCTAAAACAGCATTGGCAGATCGATTGGTAAATAATGTATATGGTCTTATTGATCGTGATTTCATCAAGAGTAATTTAATCAGCGGATCGCCAACCCTATTAACACAAAATAAGACACTTGCTAATTTACAAAAGAATCCTCAAACATTGACAGGAAATATTCCAGCGGTCTTTATTGGTGCAACAGCAACAAAAGATGGTTGGTATCGCTCTCTTTCAAGTAAAAGTGATGGAACAGAAGTGTCTACTACTACTACTGGGTTTAGACGGATTGCTGGTGGTATGAAAGCCTTTGAAGAGCCAATAGCAATTACTGGAAATCTTATTATTCCTGTTTATGATCCTCAAGGAACTGGTATTGCTCCACAGAATCCTTGTTTACCAAGGGTAGTTGGTGAGACTGATCGTCAACTATATGGTTTACCATTTGGCGTATATTTAAAAGCAGATGAGACTGCAGATACTGGTACAGGGGGGATGGAGAATAACTCTGGATTACAAACAACAACGCTAAATTGTCCGGATAATGCCACCGAATGTAATTCTAATGTAATTGGTACAGGTATTCGTGGTGTTGCCTTGGTTCCAAAAACTAATACTGGATCTTCTTGTGCGGGTAAAACGATTTCAGCACCAATAAAAGGTGTTGGTGAATGGGGATGCAGTGCAATTATTAACCCTACTCGGTGGTATGAAAAATGGGTGAAATAATTAAACACATGAAATCAATTGGAGACGTCACGCTCTTTCAACGTGACTCCTCCAAGAGTCGACGAGTGAATGGATTCACTTTAATCGAACTGATGCTAGTATTAGTTTTGATTGCAATTTTTATGGTTATTGCTATTCCTAGCTATCAAGAGTATGTAAGGCGAGCAGATGCATCTGCTGTTCAGCAAGAAATGCAGAAAATTGCTGAACAATTAGCTAGACATAAAGCAAAAAATTTTACTTATCGTGGTTTTGATCCTGCATATATCTATGGTGCCACAGGTCCTATGACATCAATTATATTGCCTCAGGGGGCAACAGGAACGGCAATCAAATATACAATTACGATTCGTGATGCAGATGATTCAACTAAGTTATTGACTGCAGTTGATGGGAGCTCACCGCCTAAACCAACTGTTCGTGGTAGAAACTGGGCGATGAAAGCAGAGACTTCTGATGTTAAAAATTACAATTTTCTAATGACTAGTAGTGGTATGAAATGTAAAAACAAAACAAAAGCGAATGTTAGCTATGCTGATTGTGGAACTACTGTAACTGGCAAAGAGGATTGGTAATGATAAGCCAACGCGCTTTTACTTTAATTGAATTAATAATAGTTGTGACTGTTATTGCGATTTTACTTGCTATCGCATACCCGTCTTATACAGCTTATCAAATTCGCACACAGCGGGTAAATGCCCAAACTGAGATGTTGGATGTTGCAAGAAATTTATCTAACTATAAGTTAGCTAACTATAATTATGCAGGGCGTACAGTTTCTAATATCTTTGGTAGATCAACAATACCTTTGGGTAAGCCGTTGTATGATATTGTACTTACAGATGCAAATGGCAATCCATTAACTGCCTCAAATGCAAATGTAAGAACTTGGTTATTAGTTGCAACACCTAAAAGTGGGACAAATCAATTTGGTAATGGCGTTATCTGTTTGAATGATCAAGGACAGAGGTTTTGGGCAAAAGGGGCATCTGCATGTATTCTTTCGCCAACTTCAAATTGGGATGGACGTTAGTTAATTGATTCCTTTCCAGTCCCAAAAGCAAGCTTAACTAGCTTGCTTTTTTATTTAGTAGTTTTCATGATTTAGTTAAAGTAGCCTATCACCTTAGTTATTGGCAATTATTCTTGCCGAATTCAAAACTGTGGATAACTCTTAATTTAGTCTTTCTTTCAGAGTAAATATAACGTAGAATATTGCCCTCTATGAAAGGGGTTTGAAGTGCTGCCGATGGTCGGCGCAGGGATAATCCGTAAAAATTATAAGGTTGTTCTCATGGTTGTTATTCGTTTAGCGCGCGGTGGTGCAAAAAAACGTCCATTCTATCAAATCATTGTAACTGATAGCCGCAATGCACGTGATGGTCGTTTCATCGAGCGTATTGGTTTCTTTAACCCAACTGCACAAGGTAAAGCTGAAAAAGTTCGTTTAGATGCTGACCGTTTTGCTCACTGGGTTGCTCAAGGTGCTCAACCTTCAGATCGCGTTGCTTCTTTAGCTTCTCAAGCTAAAAAAGCTGCAACTACTGCATAATTGTAGTAGGTAGCCCATGACATCAACACAGAATGTGCCAGAAGATCGTATTCAGATTGGACAGTTACGTTCAGCTTATGGATTGAATGGGTGGCTCTGGGTTTACTCTAATACAGAACCTATGAGCAATATGTTTGACTACCTTCCTTGGTACATTGAGACCAAGGCAGGTTGGCAAACCATAGATGTAAAACGTTGGAAACCACATGGCAAAGGCTTGGTTGTTGCATTAAAAGGCGTGAATGATCGCACGGGTGCAGAAAACTTAGTTGGTGCAAATATCTGGATTGCTAAATCACAGCTTCCTAAAGCAGATGTAGACGAGTACTACTGGTCTGATCTTAAAGGTCTAACGGTGTTAGGTCTGAATGATGAAGAACAAGAAGTGAATCTCGGTCAAATCTACGAACTGTTTGAAACAGGTGCCAATGATGTCATGGTCGTAAAAGCGACACCTGATAGCATTGATGCTGAAGAGCGAATGATTCCTTGGCATAAAGATGTGGTACAACGCGTTGATCTTGAAGCTGGTCGTATTTACGTCAATTGGGGCGTAGACTACTAATCCTTTCGGGGAAAGTAGCGCAGCAGGAAAATAAAGGAGTCTGCGGTGTTTTTTGCAGTCATCACATTGTTTCCTGAAATGTTTGAAGCGATTACAGCGCACGGGATTAGCGGGCGTGCAGCAAAGCGTGACATCGTGCAAGTCAATTGCATTAACCCACGAGATTTTGCTGAGGGCAACTACAAACGAGTGGATGAACGTCCTTTCGGTGGTGGTCCTGGTATGGTGATGATGGCTGAGCCTTTGGCAAAAGCAATTAACCATGCTAAACAACTTGCAACACAAGCAGGCTGTGTTCATGCCCCAGTGGTGTATATGTCACCGCAAGGGAAAACCTTAAATGAACAGGCAGTACAACAATTCGTTGATTATGATGGTTTGATTGTATTGTGTGGGCGTTATGAGGGTGTCGATGAGCGTTTAATCCAGCATTATGTTGATCAAGAATGGTCAATTGGGGATTACGTTTTATCTGGTGGTGAACTGCCAGCGATGGTGTTACTTGATAGTATTATTCGTCGATTGCCAAATGTCATGTCTGACGAGCAATCTGCGATCCAAGATTCTTTTGTGGATGGCCTTCTTGATTGTCCACAATATACCAAGCCAGACCATTTCGAAGGGTTAGATGTGCCTGAGGTACTTAAATCAGGACATCATGCCAATATTGAGAAATGGCGTTTTTTGCAGCGTTATCAACGAACTTTAGATCGTCGACCAGAGTTAGTTGATAAAGTTGAGTTGACTAAACAGCAAAAAAAATGGCTTAAAAATTCGCAAGACTAAACTGTTAGAAGTTTGTGTTTGCAACAGACGAGAAGCTTTGCTTCGAGTTACTACTTAAACTGAGTTTAAGTTGAAAATAGGCTCTTTAGAGTAATTTTGCTTTAAAGGGAAAGTTAAACGAGCGATATGCGTTTTAGCCTCTATCCTCAGCGGTGTAAGAGACCTCTTCTCTCCCGCACATATTGGAGATTCCACAATGAGTGGTAAACATCCTTTAGTTCAAGCTGTTGAAAATGCACAGTTAAAAACTGATATCCCTGCTTTTGCTCCTGGTGACACTGTTATCGTTCAAGTTAAAGTAAAAGAGGGTGACCGTGAGCGTCTTCAAGCATTTGAAGGTGTTGTAATCGCGAAGAAAAACCGTGGTTTAAACTCTGCTTTCACAGTTCGTAAAATCTCTAGCGGTGTTGGTGTTGAGCGTGTTTTCCAAACTCACTCTCCAATCGTTGCTAAAATCGAAGTGAAACGTCGTGGTGACGTTCGTCGTGCTAAACTTTACTACCTACGCGAGTTGTCTGGTAAAGCTGCACGTATTCGTGAAAAGTTACCAGCTCGTAAACAAGGTTAATTTTAACTTTGTTGTAAAGCAAAAAAATGCGCCTTTGGCGCATTTTTTTATGTCTGCTCTATAGTCCCTGTAATTTTAGTCGATTGGCATGTTGACGATAAATATCAATTGGATCAGGTGCAAAAAGTGATTTCAAACCTAAAACCTGATTCACCTCATCTGCGTGATTCCATGGGAGATTATCTCTGATCGTACGCCCAAACTTAGCGCTACAACGGCTCACCATACCATCATTATCTCCTTTAATATCGACAATTAGGCTAGTACCTGCAAATAGGGGATCTAGTGGGTCAAGAATGTTTGTGACTGCTTGAGTCCCTGAGAATGAATACATATATATTCCTTTCTCTTGATAATTACCTTCGCCACATGTTGTAGTTGGTACGCCCATTGGGAATCGTGTATTGAATTTGGTTGAACCTTCTACAGAAATACTACGTCCAGCGGCTAAAGCATCGTGAGGATAGCTTTTTGGATCAAGTCCTTGTGCCCATGTAATTGCGCCAGAAAAGAAGTTGACTACTGCAGCCCCAGCGCTACCTAATGCAGTTCCATCCACTTTCATAATCAAACTGGCAACGGGTGAACCTTTATGTGTTCCGCTTACACTGGTTAATGAGGCAACTTTATTTGGCATAATGCCAGCAACGTAACGGATCGTTGGACCACCTTGGCTATGACCAATTAAATTAACTTTAGGTTGTCCAGTGATCGCAATAATTTCTTCAACTTGTTGCGCTAGTTGTTCACCACGAATTTCATTTGAGTTAAAAGGTGAAAGTCGTGTCGCCCAGACATTTGCACCATTACGAGCAAGGTCAGGTAGGATTTGATACCAATAATCAACGCCTAATGGATCACTTCCAACGCGTGAAAAACCTGCGACACCATGTACAAAGACCATCGGATATTTGGTTTTTGCATATGTTGATGTGACATTATTGTCTTTAACTTGCGTTGTATTTGATGCGTAACTTGTTGATACGCCCATTGCTATCATAGATAGTGCAAGACAGCGGATTAGTTTTTGCATGATATTTCTCTCGATTTTTGTTTTCATATGGATCTTGATGTTCTTGCGAACGAGACATTGCATCCATGCTAAATAGCTTTATTTCAATGCCTTAAGATGTTTCTTAATTACTAAAAGGTAAGGTTCCTCCTTGGTCATAGACAGTTTCAAAAGTTTGCAAACGTTGTTGTTCTTGTGCTGATTGGAATTGTTTTTGTTTGAGTTGTTGAACGGCTTGATCTTTGGCTGAAGTGCTCATATTGCTATCTACAATTGTTTTACGCTCATCAAGATAGGATTGAACTCGCTGTTTCCAATCAGATCGTTGTTGATCGAGTTGCTCTAAACGCTGAGTAGCAGCCTCGCCAACTAAACTGACACGCATATCACGCAGCTCTTGGTTTGAGCCATGTCTTGCTTTGATTTGTGCAGTTAATGAATGTAAATCATCGAGCTTAGATAAATCTTTGAGGTTGTCTTGCCAATCTTGAGGAAGCTGCTCAAAACGTTGTTGTAGTTGTTTTGCTTTCGCTGATGCATCTAATTCGTTATTTTCTAGAATTTTCATGCGATCAAGTGTGTATTGTTGATAGATATCCTCTGATCCAAACAGTCCCTCAATTTCGGTATTTGAAAAAAAACGCTGTTTTAAATCATGCATCGAATTAAAAATAGTTTGGAAATATTGATAGCTTTCCTGTGAGGGTTGTTGAGTCTGTAATTTACTGAGCTCTTGGCGATATTCTAAATAACGTGACCATAAGGTTAAAACTTGCTGTTGTTGTGAAGCTTGAAATGTTTTAGCGATATAAAGCTGAAAGTTATGCCGAATTTCATCAATATTTCGCTCGCCATATTGAGAAATAAAATACTCAAAACAATTCCGCGTGTGTTCATTCACAATTAAATGCTGAGCGCTATTGAATTGTAATTTGCAGTCAATCTCAGTATCCATTTGGCTGGTGCTATTAAAAGAAGCATCGAGTTGATTGATATTCTTTGTACTCTTATGCAGCTGTGATGGATTACTGTTGTTGCTATATTGATCAGTTGAGTTAAGTGATTGTTGAGACTGATTTGGATATAACCAATACAATACGCTCAGCGTGACTGCTGAAATGATCAATAAGCTACATAATAATGCTATTTTTTTTCCATTTTTATTCATTAAGCATAATCCATTTGCTTTTAATTTCGGAAACGAAAATAAATTTAGCATAAATGTTGTTTTTTTAAGCGTTTAATTTTTAAAAATCCGATGAATAGTTTTGATAAAATACACCTTTCTTGTTTGACTTTTCATTTATGAAAAAAAGCTCTTATCGCCATCTGAGTGGTGTTTTCTTATTAAATAAGCCGTTAGGTTTAAGTTCTAATTCGGCATTGCAAAAAGTACGTCGGCTTTTTAATGCACAGAAAGCAGGACATACAGGTGCTTTAGATCCGCTTGCAACAGGTTTATTACCGATTTGCTTAGGGGAGGCAACCAAGTTTTCGCATTATTTATTGGATTCTACCAAGCGTTATCAAACAACAGTAAAACTTGGACAAACAACTGCTACGGGTGATGTTGAAGGGGAAATTCTTCAACAAAGAGATGTGCCAGTATTAACTGAAGCTAATATTGAACAGGTTCTAGAACAGTTTCGTGGTGATATCAAGCAAGTACCACCGATGTATTCGGCACTGAAACGAGAAGGTCGCCCTTTGTATGAGCTAGCGCGCCAAGGAATTGAAATTGAGCGTGAAGCGCGTCCAGTCACTATTTATGAACTCAAGCTTTTAAGTTTTACAGAAGACAGTTTGACCTTAGATGTGACGTGTTCTAAAGGAACTTACATCCGAGTGTTAGGTGAAGATATTGGTGAAGCTTTGGGTTGTGGTGGACATTTAACAAAATTACATCGTACTCAAACAGGTCATTTTGAAATTAATCCAAGTTATACCATCGAATATTTAGAAGCGCTTACTCAGGAACAGCGGGATGCATTATTGTTGCCTGTTTATGCACCTGTTGAACATTTTCCAAGGGTTCAATTACCCGAAGGGCGTGGAAAATATTTTGGTAATGGTCAAGAAAGTAATATTGAGCACGAAGCTGCTGCTGAAGTATTGGTATTTGATGGTGAGAGTTGTTTAGGCTTAGCTGAAATTACAGATAAAAAGCGTCTTGTGCCAAAACGTTTGTTGAATTTATAAGGTTATATTGATGGAATGGGAGCTGATTCTTAGTCTAGTGTTCTTTGCATTCTGTGCGGGAACAATTGATGCGGCAGTTGGTGGTGGTGGGTTAATTCAGATTCCAGCATTAATGGGTGCATTACCACAAACGGCTCCTGCAACATTATTTGGAACAAATAAACTTGCCTCTATTTTTGGAACGGGTTCTGCAGCTCTTTCATTTGTACGTCGAGTAAAGTTGCAGTGGTCATTATTATGGGTGATCGCAATTTTTGCTTTTGTCAGTGCGTATGTAGGTGCAGCCTGTGTTTCACTGGTGCCTACTCATATATTAAGACCGATTGTCTTAGTTATGCTGATTGTGATTGCGATTTATACCTTTATGAAAAAGCAATTTGGGCAAGTACATGTTGATCAGCACATCACACCAAAATTATTATTTTTTGCCGCATTGGGTAGTTTAGCGATTGGTTTCTATGATGGAATCTTTGGTCCAGGTACAGGCAGCTTCTTTATCTTCTTTTTTATTCGCTTTCTTCAAGTCGATTTTTTACATGCTTCAGCATTATCCAAGATTGGTAATTTTATGACTAATCTGGCGGCACTGAGCTTCTTTATTCCCGCAGGCCATATCTTCTTTCAGCTTGGTTTTATGATGGCGGCTGCCAATATTGCAGGTTCATTATTGGGTGTACGTTTGGCTTTGAAATACGGTAGTGGTTTTATTCGTATTTTATTTTTGATTTTGGTCAGTATTTTAATTTGTCGGTTGGCTTATCAAATCTTTGTTGCAGTTTAATCTATAAAAATAAACTTTCCATACAAAAACCTACGCAAACATCGCTGTTTAAAAAAGTATGATTTTTTAATATTAAGGCTTAGCCAAACAGATCAACTAGATAAAGAATTGAAGTAAGTGTTGATTATGCTAGCCATCGTAGAGGTAAATAATGAATATATTTGAGGCACTCAGAGAAAGCCACGAACAACAACGTAACTTAGCTGAACGATTAATTCAGACCAGCGGATATACTCAAGAAAGGGAACATTTACTTAAACAGCTTAAGAATGAACTTTATGCGCATTCAGTTGCCGAAGACCGCTATTTATATATTCCTTTAATGTTTGATGATGTGGGTTTAGACATTACCCGCCATGCTTTATCTGAGCATCATGAAATGGATGAACTGGTTGAAAAATTAGAAGAAACTGATATGAGTAATCCGAGTTGGTTAGCGACAGCAAAACAATTAAGTGAAAAAGTCCATCATCATTTAAAGGAAGAAGAACATAAATTTTTCCAACAAGCTGGAAAAATTTTAGAGGATGATGAAAAGGAAAAACTAGGTAAAAAATATCTTACTGAATATCAGAAATATAAAAATGCAGATAGCTAATTTGCTTTATAACGAGAATGAGCAGAAAGGAGTGCTCTTACTGTGTTTGAGATTTTTCACCACGTAAGGTCACTCCAATCGATGCAATCATAATACATGCAAGTGCGATCCACTGGATGAAGCTAATTTGTTCATGCAGTAACACGAGTCCTGCTAAAGCAGCAAGCGCAGGTGCAAGGCTTGAAAGCGTACCATAGCTGAGTTTACTTAAACGTTTTAGTGCCATGAGATCGAGCGCATAAGGAATAGCCGTAGCTAGAATTGCAATCACTAAAGCTTTACCCCAATGTTGAGTGTCGAGTAGTGCAGGTGCATTACTCCATAGACCAAAGGGAAGTAAGGTCAGGGCAGATAAACCAATTGCGATGGTTAAGGCATGCATACCAATATTCTGTTGCACAACTCGATGTCCGAAATAAATATAAAATGCCCAAAATAATCCAGCACCTAAAGCGCACGCCGCGCCAAGATAAGAAAAATGCTCAGTATTCGTATCATGCCAAGGCACCATCAGTACAATTCCTAAGACGGCAAAAGCTACCCAGATGTAATCACTACGCTGCTTAATTGAAAGTAAAGCTAAACCGAGAGGGCCTATGAATTCTAAACCGACCGCAATCCCTTGAGGCAGCTTCCCTAAAGAGCTATAAAACAAGATATTCATACAGCCCAAAGAAGCGCTATATAGCAGTAAATCTCGCCATTTTAGGTATTTAAGTTTAGCGATCACTTTCCATGAGCGGAACATGATGGCAACCAGAATAGTCGCAAAACACAGGCGTAATATTGTGACTGTAAGCGGATCAAGTGTCGCAATCAGTTGTTTAGCAAAAGAAGCACTGATTTGATAAGCCACCATGGAAAGAACCATATATAGCACAGCGACCAACTGAATATTTTTCATGGGAGATCTACAAAATCAAAGTAAACAGACCTAAGAATAGGCGCGATGATTATATGCTGTGAAAACGACATTATGATCATACGGTGACATTTTATTGCGCCTCTTTCTGTTGTCGAGCATGTTGAGTTGTAAAAGTACAACCGATCGATGCAACTATAATCGTTGCTAAAGCGAGCCATTGATTCCAAAGCAAAGTTTCACTCAAAAAGATAAAGCCTGAGAGTGCAGCTACGGCGGGTTCTAAGCTCATCAAAGTACCAAAGCTGAGAGGGGTTAAACTGCGTAATGCAATCATTTCTAGCGTAAAAGGTAAGGCACTGGCTAAAATCGCAAGCCCAATAAAATAGTATAAATTGGGTAGTTCAAAGACTCGATCGATGGCACCACCAGCGAGTGCGAAGGGCAATAAACACAGCATACCAATACTCATGCCTAAGCAAACCGTATGATTACCAGAAATACCTGATGGTTTTTGACCTGCGATAATGTATAGCGCCCAACATGCGCCTGCAGCCACAGCGAAAAATACACCGACTAAATCTAGATGTTGTTGTGCTTGTTGTAGAGGAAATAGCAATACCAAACCTAGAATGGCACAACCCACCCAAATAAAATCATAGCGCTGTCGTGCATGAAATAGTGCAACACTTAAAGGACCGATAAACTCAAAAGCAACCGCTAAGCCCAAAGGTAAACGCTCTAGTGACAAATAAAATAAGGCATTCATTCCAGCAAGTGCAAAACCATAACTGAGAATCGCTTTCCAACGAACCACTTTGAAATTGATGGTCCAAATTTTAAAAATCACCGCTAAAATGAGTGCACCAAAAAACAGACGCATGGCTGATACGGTAAGGACTGGAAAACTTTGGAACAGAATTTTGGCTAAAGAACCGCTTCCTTGTACACACAACATGGCAATCATTAATAACAATAAGGCATGAAGTGGGGTTTTTAACATTAGAGAAACAACTTATTATTTGAACAATTGGTATATTATTCACATAATAATTCAAATGTGAATAAAAAAGCCACAGCTATTGCTGTGGCTTTTTACAGATTATTCTAAATTTAGCTTAGAACAATACACGTACACGAATTGTGCCTTCAACTTGGCTTAAGGTATCAAGAGCTTCTTGAGAAGCAGATGCGTCAACATCCATAACTAGATAACCAATATCACCTTTGGTCATTAAAGACTGACCAGAGATGTTGATGCCTTGTTCAGCAAATAATGTGTTGATTTTAGACAACACACCTGGCACGTTTTTGTGGATGTGAAGTAAACGGTGTTGACCGTCAGAAAGTGGTAATGCAATTTCTGGGAAGTTCACCGCAGAAAGTGTCATACCTTTATCTGAATATGCAACGAATTTTTCAGCAACTTCTAAACCGATGTTTGCTTGCGCTTCCATCGTAGAACCACCCACGTGCGGTGTTAAAATCACGTTGTCTAAGCCACGAAGTGGAGACTGGAATTCTTCACCATTCGCTTTTGGTTCTTTCGGGAATACGTCAACCGCTGCACCAGCAATGTGACCAGATTTAATCGCATCTGCCAAATCTTCAATAATTACACATGTACCACGTGCAGCATTAATGAAGATCGAACCTTCTTTCATTTTCGCGAACTGTTCTTTTTTGAAGAAGTTACGTGTAGAAGGAACATCTGGAACGTGTAAAGAAACTACATCAGCAGTTTCTAAAAGCTCATCTAATGAACCCACTTGGCGTGCATTACCTAACGGTAATTTAGTTACAGCATCATAATAGCAAACTTTCATACCTAAACTTTCAGCTAAAACTGAAAGTTGTGAACCAATTGAACCGTAGCCAATAATACCTAGAGTCTTACCACGCGTTTCAAAAGAACCAACCGCAGATTTGTTCCAACCGCCTGCATGTGTATCTTTTGATTTCTCAGGTACACGACGAAGTAATAAAATTGCTTCAGCAAGAACCAATTCTGCAACCGAACGTGTATTTGAATATGGTGCGTTGAAAACAGGGATACCACGAGACATCGCTGCTTTTAAATCGACTTGGTTGGTACCGATACAGAAACAACCTACCGCAATCAATTTATTCGCTGCTTCAAAGATTTCTTCAGTCAATTGAGTACGCGAACGAATACCAACAAAATGAGCATCTTTGATCGCTTCTTTTAAAGCTTCACCTTCAAGTGCAGTCTTGTGGTAGTCGATGTTGGTATAACCCGCAGCGTTTAATGTATCGATGGCATTTTGGTGCACACCTTCTAACAAAAGGAAACGGATTTTGTCTTTCGGTAGTGATAGATGTTGGCTCATTACGGCTCCGCTACAAAGGCCAAAATTTAGTTGCAGTATCATAGCATAGAGCTTTGAGATATAGATATTTCGTTTAAAATTAGCTCAGCATAAATGTTGAGATTTTTTCAGTTTCGAATGAATTTTAGTGTTTATTCACATTTTGTTATGACACTATTGCCATCCTGTGCTTTATCCCTCGCTTGCTTACATGTAAAATAAAGAAATACGATAATCAAACTGATCAACTGAAAGTTTGATGCTTTCGCTAGCGTTTCTATATTTTGGATGTTTCCAGACCTTTGTTTATAAGGTTTTGAAAAATATTATATTGTCATCCAAAAGCCCTATATTTACTTCTTGCTAGGCCTGTAAACGATGAATGCTTCAGTCGCTTTGACACCTGAATTATTGACCCAATTGACGGCAATTGTAGGTGAAAACCGTATTAAAACCGATGCTGACAGTTTAGAAAATTGGGGGCGAGATCATACTAAACATTTTGATCCGAACCCATCAGTCATCGTTTTTCCATCAAGTACTGAACAAGTTCAGTCGATTGTAAAACTTGCCAATCAATTCAATGTTGCGATTACGCCATCGGGTGGTCGTACAGGTTTATCGGCTGGTGCGGTGGCGAATAATGGCGAAATCGTGATTAGTTTCGACAAGATGAATCAAATCTTGGAATTTTTGCCAGCAGATCGTATGGTTCGCGTTCAAGCGGGTGTTGTGACTGAACAATTGCAAAATTATGCAGAACAACAAGGCATGTATTACCCAGTTGATTTTGCATCTACAGGTTCTAGTCAAATTGGTGGAAATATCGGAACTAATGCAGGCGGTATTAAAGTCATCAAATACGGTATGACACGTAACTGGGTGCTTGGCTTAACGGTTGTGACGGGTAAAGGCGATATTTTACGTTTAAACAAAGGCATGATTAAAAATGCGACGGGTTATGCGTTGCAGCATTTGTTTATCGGTGGTGAAGGCACATTAGGTTTAGTGACTGAGGCTGAGATTAAACTTGAGCGTAAGCCACAAAACTTACAAGTCATGGTATTGGGTACGCCTGACTTTGAAGCGGTAATGCCGGTATTACATGCCTTCCAAAAAGAAATCGACTTAACTGCATTCGAGTTCTTTGGTGAAGTGGCAATGCAAAAAGTATTGGATCGTGGTCATGTACAACGTCCATTTGAAACAACTTGTCCATTCTATGTATTACTCGAATTTGAAGCGCCGTATGAGCCGATTATGGATAAAGCAATGCAGATTTTTGAGCATTGTATGGAACAGGGTTGGGTGATTGATGGTGTAATGAGCCAAAGCCTAGAGCAAGCACAAAGCTTATGGCGTTTACGTGAAGATATTTCAGAGTCAATTGCGCCGTATATTCCTTATAAGAATGATATTTCAGTGTTGATTACGCATGTACCCGCATTTATTGCTGAAATTGATGCGATCGTTGCAGACAACTATCCAGACTTTGAAATCTGCTGGTTCGGTCATATTGGTGACGGTAACTTGCACTTAAATATTTTAAAACCTGAAAATTTAACTAAAGACGAATTCTTTGCGAAGTGTCAGGTGGTGAATAAATATGTGTTTGAGACTGTGAAAAAATATGATGGTTCGATCTCTGCTGAACATGGTGTGGGGATGACCAAGAAACCATATTTGGAATATTCACGTTCGCCTAAAGAAATTGAATATATGAAAGCATTAAAATTGGCATTTGATCCTAATGGGATTATGAACCCAGGAAAATTATTTGATCTTTAATGCTTGATTAAATAAAAGAATATCTGCTAAAAGCGTATCGAAAGATGCGCTTTTTTTATAAAACCAATATGAAAACTCAAGCTTATATTTATCTAGAGAGTGATCAAGTATATGGAGACTATATTGATCATTCTTATAATGAACATAATGTAAAGTGTATGCGTATTATGTTGAGAGTAAAAATTGGAAATCTATTTTATTCCTGTTCATTTATATTCAAAGACTTCTCTTCATGGATATTAGGAGAGCTTATTCATTGTGAAATAAATTTTCTTTGTTATGACGGAGAATTAAATTTCTTTAAGAATTACGAGCTCCATAACTTAAAAAATGAACGAATAGGGCTTATCTATTTTACTGATGTGTTATAGGTTAACTTAGCTAGTAAATTAAAAATGCTATTTTTTATTAGACAAATTAAGAGTAGAGAATCAAATTGACAGGTTACAAATAATAAAATTCTCGTTTAATCGAATCTTAGAGGGAAATATGAACATCCATCACGAAATCGAAAAACTGTTTCAACATCGCCAAGATATTCCATTATTTTATATCGAAAGTGGTAGTCGTTTATGGGGTATGGCTAGCCCTGACAGCGACTATGATGTACGTGGTTTTCATTTGCCGAGTAAAGACCAATATTTTGATTATAAAAAGTACCGTGATCTAATTGAAATCATGGATGGGGATTTCGATTTCGTTTCATATGATCTTGATAAAATGTTTGGATTACTGGCAAAAAGTAACCCAACGGTTTTGGAATGGGTCAGAGCACATATCGTTTATTTTAATGCTTTTCCAGAATGGCAAACGTTTCGCGATGGATTACTTGAGCGAATTGACTATAGTGCGCTATATCATCACTACTTATCGCTGGCGAAAGGTGGTATGAAAGTGATGCAAACTGCGGATAATTTTACTTATAAGAAAGTATTTTATTCGATCCGTGGTTTGATGTCGGCAGAGTTAGCAACCCAAGAAGTCATGCCTGAATTATTGATTACCGATTTATTTGCGCAAGTCTCTGAGCATGATCCATTACGCCGTTGGGCAGAAGATTATTTAGAAATTAAAAAACAGCAGAAAGAGAAAGCTCAACTTCCTGAAGTGGAACAAGCAGCGATTCTGAATTTATTGGAAAACAAAATTGAGCAGTTGGCTGCTAAAGAGATGCAAAAAGCTGATCATCGAGAGGGCTTAGAGCGTTATTTAACGGAGTATAGTCGGCATTTGAAGCAGTATTATTATAAGTAAAATCATTTACTTATATTTTTATTTGTCTTGACGGAGTCGTATTGTGTTCTCATTCATATTTAAGATTAGCCTTCGGCTGGAGTTACTTTGGTTTTGCCCAAAGTAACCAAAGGCATTATCATCTGCGAAATCTATTCACTTCTTGCATTAATTAAAATTTATCGCAGAAACAGCATCTTCTTGAAATTTCGTAGGTTGCAGATGACATTACCAACTATCATATATTTTGTGAGGATTTGATAAATAACCAATCTTTGTTCTAAATCCCACTTTCCAAAATACGCACTTTCACATCAGCCACATGCGCTTTGGTCGCTTCAAAATGCTTCAGCATATGTGCCGTTTGCATATGTGCTTCGAGATGAGCTGTGCTTTCCCATCGTTCTAACATCACAATGCTATTTTCATCTTGCGTCTGCATAGCAATCGCTGGTAGGTGATCGATCAATGGGGCATAGCCATGACAGCCATCTTCTGCCAGTACAGTTGGAATGATTTTTTGGAAAGCATCTAAAACTGCTTGACGGTGTTCTGCACCTGCATGTGTCTGAATTTCTGCAATAATCGTCAACATATGATTTCTCTCTTAATGGGCAGTCGCAAAAAGCTGATCTAAATGTGCTTTGTAGGCTTCAAGGTAACTTGGCACATTCGGTGCCTTGATGACATCATTCACGATAAATGTAGGTAATGATTCCATACCCAAGAATTGATTGGCTTTATGGAAAGGTAAATAAACACCATCAACGCCAACGCCGTGAAAGAATTGATCAGGATCAGTGAACGCTTCCATTGGTGCATTCCATGTCAACGACAACATGTATTTTTTACCTTGGATTAAACCACCTGAACCATACTTCTTAGAAGCATCAGAACGGCTACGTCCATCGTTAGCATAAAGTGAACCATGACCAATGGTAAAGATATCATCAACGTATTTTTTCATTGTCCATGGCGCACCCATCCACCAGCCTGGCATCTGATAGATCACTACATCTGCCCATAAATATTTTTCAATTTCGGCTTGGATGTCATAGTCACTGTCGGTACGTGTTACTTGTACCGTATGACCTAAGGTTTTTAAATGTGATTCGGAAAAATCGGTTAAGGTGTCATTCAATTCACCATTCGAGTGAGCGAATTGTTTAGCGCCATTAATAATTAAAATATTGCTCATAAAATTAAACTCAAAAATAGATTTCTAAAACTTGGACACATTTTAGAGAATCTATTCATGAGTAAAAATGTATAAATAAGCAAAATACTATTGACTAATAATCAATAATTATGGGTTCTGTTTTCGTGTTTTATAGGCTTTACGGATCAACCAAATTGCAATAATCACTATATAAAACGCCCAAAATTGGATCAACCATATGAGCGTTTCTTTAAAATATGATAGTCCGATTTTGAATGCTTCGGCTATTCGGGTGAGTAATGGATCGCTGTCTAGTGATGCAATACGATGAATATTTAGGTCGTGACTCTTACGAACTTTTGGCTGTTGGAAAAATTCTAAACGAATGGTGCTATACGCTAGGCGATCTTTCACTTCTAAATCAGTGAGCTGTTGTAATTGATTATTTACCGTATTGGATGTGCTATTATTTTGGTTCGCTGTATTGAGTTTCTCTTCTAAAAGTTTTAATTCATAACGTTTAGCTTCGTAGCTTTGTGTATTAAAGTTCAGCATTAAAGGCAGTAAATGATTTAGAAATGTTGTCACTTGATCATTTGGAATACGTACCGTCAGTTGTACCGTCGGCGTGATTTTTTCATAAATATCCACGGTTCCATCGATACGATCATGTTGAGAACGGTCACTCACTTGATAGTCAATTTGCTTATTCTCAATATAGCCATTGTATTGCAATAACTGTTGCTCAAGAGTAGATGTGGTTTTTAATACATCGTTCACTTCAAATTTCAATTCAGCACTTTTAATTAATTGCCGATTTTGTTCGAGAGCACTTAGTTGTGTGCTTACCAGCTGTTCAGGATTTTTTGCTGCATTTGCTCGAATTGTTTCACTATTAGGTGCCGCACTTTCTGTCGCTACAGATGCATCGCTTGCAGCACCTTCTTCTTTTTTCGAGCAGCCGACAATCGTACTACTGACGACTAAAATAATTGCTAATTGTTTTGCTAAATCTGACATTGGTGATGCCTAATCCGTGGTGATATTCATGTTATAAAATTTGTTTTTTTGGTGACTTGTGATGATGTTCAAATGATTGATAAATACAACAAATCTCTCATAAGTCACATACATTTTGTTGCTTTGAAATTAAGTTTTGCATAGTAGCATAAATACATGTGGTAAATAGGAAAGGTACAAAATGTATAAAATTTGGATGGTTTTAGGGTGTAGCTTATTTTTAGCCGCATGTAATCAGCCGATTGCACAGTCACAGCAACAAGCAGCGGTACAAAAAAGTACGGCAATACATGCAGTTTTACTCGATCAACCAAATTTATTTCATGATGAAACTAATCTCAAAATTGATCAGCAGTTTAATCGTGCTGAAAACCCAACAGACGCGGAAATCACTGTTGAGCAAGCCCAATTAGATGATTCTGTTGCAGCTATTCGTACCGAATATGAGTTAAAGCGTGATCAAGAAGTCTGGAAGGTTGTAAATAAAAAACAAAGCTATCAGTGTGCGAGAGGGGACAATACCAATAAATTCCAGTTTGAATTGTGTTCCTGAATCGCTTTGATAAATTGACGATGAATAAAAACCAAACAAAAATGTGGATAACTTTTAGGTTATTCACATATCCACACAATTCCTTTTATTGCTTAAATTGCAGGCATTTTTAAAAAGTGCTAAAGTTGCGCTTGGAAATTTTTCCAATAGGTAAAATTTTTACCAATCTCACGTAAATAAATTGTTTTCTTAATACACCTTGTGAATACGGTGTTTTCACATTTTTACATGCGCTCTCACTGCATGGAAATCAAAATTTAATTTAAATCAAAACCATAAAATGATGTGGTGCGGAATCTATTTTCTTTTTTTCAAGGGAATGGGCCGCACGCGAATTGGTTATTTTTGTGAATAGAACATGATGACGAATAATCAAAGCATGGCGTTAAACCGTATAACGCTCATGTTTCCATTAGCTTTAGTGCTATTCGAATTTTCAGTATATATCGGTAATGACTTAATTCAGCCAGCAATGTTGGCAATTACAGAACAATTCGGTGTTAGTGCAACATGGGCACCATCTTCCATGTCTTTTTATTTATTGGGTGGAGCAAGCGTTGCTTGGTTGCTTGGACCTCTGTCAGACCGTCTTGGACGTAAGAAGGTATTATTGGCAGGCGTAGCTTTCTTTACCATCTGTTGTTTGCTGATCTTATTGACCCAGAATATCCAACAATTCCTGACTTTACGTTTCTTACAGGGAATTGGCCTTACGGTCATTTCGGCAGTGGGTTATGCTGCAATTCAGGAAACATTTGAGGAACGTGATGCCATTAAAGTGATGGCATTAATGGCCAATATCTCATTGCTCGCGCCATTACTTGGGCCTGTTCTTGGTGCATTTTTAATTGACTATGTATCTTGGCATTGGGGTTTTGTTGCAATTGCAATCGTTTCATTCCTGAGTTGGTTTGGTCTAAATAAATTTATGCCAGCAACCCAAGAGCGTCGAGCTAGACAACCTTTTATTTATATTTTTGATGATTTTAAAAAAGTATTCACCAATCGCCGTTTCTTAGGATTAAGCATTGCTTTACCTTTGGTTGGAATGCCATTAATGCTATGGATCGCGCTGTCACCCATTATCTTGGTCGATGAGTTAAAGCTCAGTAGTGTGCAATATGGTTTAGCGCAATTTCCTGTATTTTTTGGGCTTATCGCGGGAAATATTATTCTGATTAAGATTATTGATCGCTTTCCATTAGGTAAAACGATTTTGATGGGTCTACCCATTATGTTGCTTGGAACCTTATTTCTGATATTAGGTGTGATTTGGCAAATTTATCTAGTGCCGTGTTTATTGATGGGTATGACCTTAATAAGCTTAGGAGAGGGGATTAGTTTTTCAGTTTTATATCGTTTTGCATTAATGTCTTCAGAAGTATCCAAAGGGACAGTCGCTGCAGCTGTTTCACTGCTATTGATGATGAGTTTCTTTGTGATTATAGAATTGGTGCGTGTACTTTATACGCATTTCCATATTTGGGCTTTTGCTTTAACGAGTGTCAGTTTGATCGGTTTTTGGTTTATGCAACCAAGAGCTGTACTCAAACAAGTGATGCAAGAACGTAAAGCCAAGGGAATCAATTAGTGAATAATATGCTGAACCAGTGGCGTAGTCATTTGTAGCTGCATAAAATATCTACGAAACTGTGGATATCTTTTTAGATACCCACAGTGCTTTTATTATTGAATAACACCGCAGGCAATTCGCTCGCCACCACCACCTAAAGGCTTAGGTGTATCTGAATAATTATCTCCACCCGCATGAATCATGATCGCACGACCTTGAATATCTGAAAGTTTTAGGCGAGGAGCAATGACGGGTGTAACCGCAAAACCTTTATTATTGACCACCAACACAGGTAAGTCTCCTAAATGCCCATTCTCAGGTGTACCATGATTGGCAATATGATCTGGGTTGAAGTGACTACCAGCAGCAAGGGCTGCTCCCATTTTGCCATCCTTTAATGCTGCTTCACATGAGCCGTTTTCATGGATATGAAAACCATGTTCACCTGGGGAAAGTTTCCAAAGTGCAGGAGTAATTAATAAACCTTTTGCTGTTTGCTTAAATGTTACTGTTCCAATCGATGCACCTACACCTTTGGCATCGACTTGGTAAACTTGTATGAGTTGTTTCTGATCTGTTGTCGTTGGCTGTGTTTGAATTTTAGATGCATTGTTGTCTAAGTTAATAGACGAACACGCACTCATCATTAAAACTAAACTTGCCAGAAGACAAGACTTTTGTACCGTTGAAATCATTGCAAATTATCCTTATCTATCATCTTTATTTGTTTGATTCAAACAAAGTATGGGATAACTCGCAAGTTGTCAGTAAGATTAAATGGTAAGTCGTGTAAATAGATTACAACTTTGTTTCAGGTGGCGCTTCAATAGCAGCGATTGGCTCCTGAACATTTTCATGTAACCATTCACGCCAGATCGCCAATAAAATAGCTAAGATGACTGGACCAATAAATAAGCCCACTAAACCAAAACTTGCGATTCCTCCTAGCACACCAAACATAATTAAAATGAATGGAATTTGAGTTGCGCCTGAGATAACTAAAGGTCGAATCACATTATCTGAGCTACTTACAATCAAGACACCCCATGTAATCACACCAATTGCTTCGACAGTTTGGCCTTGAGCAAATAGCCATAAACCAACCCCTAAATAGGAGATGGGAGTTCCAAATGGAATTAAGGCCAAAATAAAAGTCACCATGGTGAGCAGCATAGGGTTAGGCACACCTGCTACAAAGTAACTGAGACCCGCTAAAATGGCTTGTGCCACAGCAGTTAACCCCACACCATATACTACAGCGCGTGTTGTTTCTGAAATGGTTTCTAAATAATGATGTACGCGAGGGCCAATTATCTTTTCTAAGGCGCGACTCACTTGAGACAAAATCATTTGCCCATCACGATAGAAAAAGAACAGCGTCATGATCGCAAAGGTCAGCTTAACTAAATTTCGACTAATCTCGCTCAGTACAAAACGACCATAGCTCAAATGACCTTGTATCCATTCGGCAACATTCTTCGCAATACTATTCGGATCGGCACTTAATTCATTGACTGTACGACTGATATCTTTACCGACAATTGGTAGTGTTTTAATAAATTCGGGGACTTGAATATGACCTGAGAATAATTGTTTTTGTAAATTAAAATATAAATTTCGGCCTTCGAGTTGCAGCATGAAAATGGCACAAATAAAGGGAACCCCAATCACTAAAATGACCAACGTAATCATGATTGTTGCATTTAGCGTTGGTCGATTTTCACCAAAAAAACGACGTTGTACCCATAAATAAACAGGCCATGTCATATAAGCAATAATCGCTGCCCAAAGAACAGGAACGATAAAGTATTTGAGGATACTGAATCCGAGGAACATTAAGACAAAAAATAGTCCAAACAGCAAAACGCGTTGTAATGTTGGGGCGTATTGTTGCACGATAATATTTCTCTAGTACTAGCAGATAAGTAAAACCATATTAACTGAAAAACTAGTCTAGGGAAATTTTCATTTCCTTATTTAAAGATTCAATATCAAAAGATTACCTTTCTTTGCAAAGCTTAAAACCATTCACTTGGATCATCGACTAACTGATTCAGAACGGGTTGCCATTGGCTTTGAATACTAACGAAGTTTTTCTGTGGCTTATCAAAAATACTTAAACCTTGCATAGCCAACGTGCCATAAGCACTACGTTCTGAAATCCATGTGACAGGCTCTTGTTCAATCTTATTAAAGAAGTCTTGAATGTCTTTTGAACTAGAGCTATTCGCTTTTACACGATTGGCAATCAACAGAATTTGTACTTTTCCTTTACGTATACGTTTGATGTCTTGTAAATGTTTTAGGAAACGACGCGTACTATCAATATCAAAGAATGAGGGCTGTAAAGGGGTCACAATCGCATGGGCTTCGCTGACCAATTGTTCTGCATGCTCGCCTGACAGTGCCCCAGGGGCATCAATGATTAAATAATCGAGATGTTTAGGTGCATCACCAATTGATTTTTCATGCCTCCAGTCGAGGCTTTGAATAGCAGCAACAGTTTCAGGGCGTTGTTTTAACCATTGTAATGATGATTTTTGGTTATCAGCATCAGCTAACGCGACTTTATAGCCCTTTTGTGAGAGTGCTGCGGCAAGCGTAATGGCTGTCATGGTTTTACCACAGCCACCTTTTTGATTTGCAATTAATATTGTCTTCATGAAATTAGATTTTTTAACAAGCGTTTTGTATTCAACTATACCTTAGCATCTTTTTCAGTAGAGTGTGTGACACATGACAAAAGTTTAATGTTGCAGTTAAATAGCAGATTCAGAAAAAGGAAAGTTTTATGTCGGTTTGGCTTGCAATGTTAATTGGTGGTTGTATTGGTGTTGTGATTACCACGCTGATTTTGTCCAATACGCGGAATGGTCGTATTCAGGCGGAATATGAAAAATATATTGCTGAATTAGAATTAGAACATAAGCAAGCTTTACTAGATGCACAGAAACGTAGTGTAAATACCAGTCGTGCGGTGTTAAAAGGAAAAATGGCAGAACAGTTTGCGCCGATTTTACCTGAATTTCAGTATTTACCTAGTGATGCAAAATTTCTCGGTGATCCTGTCGATTACGTGGTTTTTGATGGCTATACCGATTTTCGTGATGGAGATGGGACTGCGGACGATATTGAAGTGATTCTACTTGATATTAAAAGTGGCGGTGCGCGCTTGAGCAAAGGACAGCAGGCAATTGCTCAAGCAGTACGTGAAGGACGTATTCGTTTTGAGACGCTAAGAATTGATTTTGAAAATTAATGACTGCTTTGAATTTATAACTTTTGCACGCGAGCCAATAGCATTTTTTGTGCAATCGCGGGAATACCATCTGCATCAAAATATTCTTTCTCAAGAAATTTAAATTTAGCTTGTGCAAGGTGTCGTTCAATATCACGATTGAGATGGCATCCATCTCCAATTCTTTTCTGTATCGGAGTGAGTAGGGTCTGTAAGGATTGTAATTTGATCGAGTCAGGATGCTTCACATGTTCAATTAAATGAAAGGTGCCTGTAGGTTTCAACACACGATAAATTTCTGCTAAGGCAACATCAAGTTTTGGAATACTACAGAGTGTCCATGTGGAAACAATATGATCTAAACTTGCATCGGCAAATGGAAGTTTCTCTGCGCTGGATTGTACATGCTTAATATAAAAAGGCGCATGCTGAACTCGTTCAACGGCAAGATGATAAATATCTGGGTTGGGTTCTAAAGCATAAAGTGAGTCAACATTGCCATAGAAAGGAATATTTAAACCTGTACCAAAGCCTATTTCGAGGACTTCACCTTCGATAGGAACCAATAATTCACGACGCTTATCCATTAGACTTGCAGTCTGCATGACTTGGTTGAGTAAATGTGGGAAAACTCGACGTTGATAGAATTGATAAATCATAGAGATCCATTCGTTGATTCAGATTAGAGAAATCAGTAACAAAGCCACAAAAATATGACTAAAGTAAGTTTGATTGTTACTAAAAAAAGTAATTTTTTTCATCGTCTAAGCATACTATGAAGAGATACGCTTTTCTAAGAATTTAGTTAGATTTTGAGGGTGATGAGCCATGAAAAAACGTCTATGGATGAGTTTAGGCATGGTGGTTATGCTTGGGCAGGCACATGCATCGACCAGCGGAATAGAATATAACATTGCCAATGGTTTATCGCCGATCGCAAAGGATCAGTCTATTTCGGTGTTACAGCCTTTTTATGGCAACTTCCGTATTCTTGGTTCTAAAATGTATCAAGATGACGAACAAGCAAAATTTTCTCCGATTGATTATGCCGTGAGTTGGGGTTTGTTTGCCAAGCCCGAGATCGCACGTAAAATTTCAGTAAATCAGTATGACCGCTATTTGAATTGGAAAATAGATAAGCTACCTGTTCCTGCAAATCAAGCCATGCAAATGGTTTCCAATATGCATATTATTCCCGCAAATCCTGAAATTGCCCAACAAATCAAACAAGTGAAGCGTGGGGATTTGGTGCAGTTGAAAGGTGAGTTGGTTGAAATTCGGGATAAAGATTTGGTTTGGCGATCTTCTCTAACACCTACGGATACGGGTGATGGTGCTTGTGAGCTATTCCGTGTTAATTCAATTCAGTGGATAGAAAAACAAAAAATCTAATCTTGTTGAAATAAGAGAGGGTCGTATGACCCTCAATTTTTTATATCACTCACTAGCCTTTTTAGTTTCTGTTGGTTGAGAACTTTTCCAATGGTGTAGTTGGCTTTGCGCATGTAGATATTCATTTAAATGATCAACTTGTTTAGCCGCATCAGTATTTTCTGTGGTACTCGCTAAGGTGCTTTGCTCGAGTACTTTGGCTTGATTATCCCAGTATTCATATAAAAGTCCTTGAATATATCGACCTTGTTCTGTTTTAAGTTCTAACTCTTTCAGCATATTTAGTGCCGATTGAACATTATCTTTTTGGCGTTGCTGTTCAAACGCTGGCGTGAGCGTATTGGCTTCTTTCATCTTCGCCAGCTCTATTTCCATGCTGTCGCTCATTTCGGTAAAACGACGGTCATAGTCATCTAAAATCGCAATATCGTGCGCATCGTCAGCTGTTGTAGGGAACTGTTTAATAGGGATTTGTTTAAGCTGACCAATGGCATCATTAGAATTTTGAGTTTGCTGTTCTTGCGGAGAGGAGGCTTTGGGGTCTTTGTTACAAGCACTCAGTAATAGTGTAGAGCTGATCAAGCAACTGAGTGCAATCGTGGATTTAAATTTAAAGGTCATAGAAACACCTGATTTATTGTTACTTTGCTATTTTTTGGAAATGGTAGGCAAAGGTTGTATAAGGAAAATCAATCTGATCTTGAGCAGTTCGCCCTGTAAGATCAAATACAATTTGTTCAAATCTTGCTTTTAATTGCTGTTGTTGATGTTCTGGCATTGCTGCAATAAAACTCGTGGAAAGTAACCGTTTGCTGACCACTTGTTCTACTGTGCCTGTATGTTGGAGTTGAAAGGTATGAAGACCGTTGAATTGAAAGAGCTGTTGTTGCTCAAAAACCTGTTTCCATTTCTCACTATGATAACGTGGTGTATCTGCTTCAAATGGGGCGATTTCATCGGCCAACGCTTTGACCCAGTCAACAGTAATATCACGTTGATTCCAAACCAGTCCAAGATGCCCCGCAGGAATTAATACCCGATACATTTCTTTGAGCGTTTCGATATTTGAGAACCAGTGGAAAGATTGGGCACAAATAATGGCGTTAATGGATTCATCCTTCACCAGAAGTTGATCGCTTGAAGTCTGTAGACATTCTACTGTGCTATAGCTTTGCTGCAGTTGTTCTCGCATCGCCGTCACAGGTTCAACAGCAATCACTTTTGCCTGTGTTTGAAGTAGGAGAGGTAAGAATTTGCCAGTCCCTGAACCGAGGTCAATAACAGTGGAATTTTCACCGACTTTGAGCTGATCTTGCAGCCAAACGAGGATTTCTGGTGGGTAACTGGGACGAACTTGCTGGTACAGTTCAGCCCCTAAACTAAAGCCTTTTTGAGCGGAAGGATGTAAGGATTGTGTCATTTTTTGCGCTTTTTAATCTGTCTTATCTCTATAAAATAAGATACTCCGCAAATAGGGTTTGGCAAAGACATCATTTGATGGCTTTTTGCGACAAGCCTAGGATTAATTTTTCAGTGTGAGCATGGATAAGCAAATAATATTTGAAGATGAACATATTCGCGTTATTTTTTTAAAAGGTTCAAGTGACACTTTGGTGGTTTCGTTTGGCGATTTGATTAGTCGTGCCAAAGGAATGTCAATTAATGCTGAAAAATCACTCATAAAATATCAATACAATGTCATCGGTATTATGCCGAAGCAAAAATCTTGGTTTCCTAAAAGCAGCATGCTTGAGATGCAGCGACAGATTCATCCGATCTTACAACAGTTTGAGCAGATTGTGGGTTACGGTGGATCAATGGGAGGCTATGCTGCGATTAAATATTCTAATTTATTGAATATGCATAAAATCGTTGCTTTTGTACCACAATATTCGATAGACCCTGATGTGGTTCATGATCGCCGTTATGCAGAATTTTTTGACGCATCTATTCATCAAAATATGCAGATTCAGGCGGATGAAGTGGATTCATCTCGTGAATACATCATTGTCTATGATCCATACTATGCAGAAGATAAAGAACATTTCTTAAAAATACAGCCCTTATTACCAAAGATGCATGTGATTCATTTGCCTTTTACAGGACATGAAGCACTCTCGGTTTTGGCAAGTTCGCAATTACTCAATGATTTTGTTGAGCAACCTTTTGAGATTACTTATTTTTATAAGCGCGTTCGAGAGGTTAAAAAGCAAAGTAAGTTCTACTATCGCCATGTACTAGATGCATTATTGAGCAGACATCATCAGGCTTTATTGCGAATCTTGCAAAATAACGATTTTGAATTAGATGAACGTTATTTTGATGCTGTTCTTAAGCAAAAATTGGTTCAACAATTATTTAATCTACAACAGGGTACTGAACAAAATTTACGGAAGTTAGGTATTCATCCGCATTTTATCCAACAGATGGACAGCTCAGTGCCAACCATTCGCACGATTCAAAATACATGGTTAGTTTTTAATTTAGTCAGCTTAAAGCTAGAGGCTTATAACGCTGAAGCAATTAAGGCGAATCAACAATATCTGCTGCCATTGAAAGTCAGTGCGAATGCCGTTGTTGAACTTGATTTAAACGCAGAATCTTATGTTTTGACGATGAATGATCGTGGGATTCATAAGTTAGTTAAAGTCGGTGAAGCTTTGGCTTTGGATCAGTCTTTATTGATTTTTAAACGTTATCCTGAATTTTATCAACTCAGTTATAAAAACTTAACCTTGAGTTGTGATGATCATGGGCAGGGACATTTTATTGAAGATCATGCGGATGAGCAGACCAAACTACAATTGATAGATTAAATCATATAATCAAAAGCCCTTTGCTTAAGCAAAGGG